>CAMZHP010000032.1 GCA_947306845.1 uncultured Prevotellaceae bacterium | reverse complement strand
TATACTGTGTGGTCTTCTCCCATCCGAGGCTCTTGTTGGCGAGCATGGTCTGACTATTGGTATAGTAAGGCTCATTGGTGATGAGGATACGCTCGTTGCCGGTGCTGAATGGCATGTAGAACGACTGGATGGTGCCAAGGGTGCCGTAAGCGCTCACAGAAGAGTTACCGGTGGTTCCCACGCCGAAGCGCAGCTTCAGTTGGTCAATCCAATTCACATCCTTGAGGAAATTTTCCTGCTCCATGCGCCAGCCGATGGCCATTGAGGGGAAGAAGCACCATTTGTTGCCTTCTGCCAATACTGAAGCGCCATCATAACGTCCGGAGACAGTGAGCAGGTAACGGTCCTTGAAGGCATAGTTGAGACGTGCCATGTAGGAAAGCAAGGTGTTTTGTGAGAAACCTGTGCTCATACTGGCTTTGTTGTCTGTATTGGTCACGTCGATATCGCCGAGGTTGTTCCAAAGGAACGAGGGCATATAAATACGCTCGGCGCTCATGCCGCTGCTCTCAGCGTTATATTTGGTGGCACTGTGAAGGAGGGTCACGCCTACGGTGTGGTCACCGAAGATGCGGTTGTAGAGCAGCATGTTGTCAAGGGTCCATGTAAAATGGCGGTTGTCGTTGCGACGTGCGAAGTTGTTGCTGCCCTTACGGGTAGCGGAACTGGCGTCGAGGAACATGCCTGTGCGTGAGTAGCGGAAGTCGGGACCAAACTGCATTTTGTACATCAAACCCTGCAGTGGCTCGATGATCTTGCCAAAATCGATCTGGCCGTAGAAACTGCCCATGGCGCGGAAGTATTCACGGTTGTCACTGGACTTCGTCCACTCGTCCATCACGGTGTAGGCATTGACCACCGAACCCCCCGGCTGGTCGATAATGTCACCAGCATCTGTATAGGGCACTGTATAGTGAGGCAGAGCCTTGGCTGCGCTGTAGATATCTACAGGACCAGAGGAGGTGCCCACCTGACCCGTGCGTGAGTAACCATATTTCTGCTTGCTCCAAGAGGCGTTGATTGAACCTCCGAGCTTGAACCACTTGGTGGCCTGGATATCGGTGGTGATGGCTACATTGTAGCGCTTGTATTGCTGACCTTTCTGTGTACCTTGGTTGTCCAGGTAACCGAAGGAGAATGAACTTTGAATGTCTTTCGTTCCGCCTGCACCACGGATGTTGTGCTCCTGGGTGATGCCTGTCTGTGTGACGAAGCCTTCCCAGTCGGTGTCGCTGACGAGCGAACCGTTCCATGAACCGTTGGCCCAGCCTTTGTTCACATTGGCCAGGGCTGCGTCATCGCCGGAGAAATAGTCTTGGTCGAGCTTTTGGTTGGGTTGGTCGCCACGGGGATAAAGTTCGGGGTTGGAGTTGTGGTAAGCCCAACGACGCCAGGTGATGTAGTCGCTGGCACTGAAAGCGGGACTCTTGTCCACCAATTTCTCAAAAGTCACGCTGCCGGAGTAAGTGAGTTGCATCTTACCTTCCTTACCGCGCTTGGTGGTGATGAGCACCACACCGTTGGCACCACGGCTACCGTAGATAGCTGTCGAGGAGGCATCCTTCAGAATGTCGATGGCCTCGATGTCGCGGGGGTTGAGGTTGTCGATGCCGTCGCTCACGGGGATGCCGTCAACAACATAGAGCGGGGAGTTGGAGGCATTGATGGAGCGGCTACCACGGATGAGGATGCTGCCCACCGTACCGGGACGCTCACTCGTGGTGATATCGACACCGGCGGCTTTGCCCTGGAGAGCCTCAAAGGCATTGCTCACAGGACGGCTGTTGAGCTGTTCTTCATTGACACGGGTGAGGGCACCAGTCACGTCGCTCTTGCGCTGGATGCCGTAACCCACCACCACTACTTCGTCCAGAAGGGCATTGTCTTCCTTGAGCACGATGTTGTGGGTGGACTGACCAGCTACCTTCACGTTTTGGGTGAGATAACCCACATAGCTGAACGTCAGTGTGGCATTGGCGGGTGCCTCGAGAGAGTACTTACCATCGAAGTCGGTAATGGCTCCTACGTTGGCGCCATTCTCGACAACGGTCACACCAATGAGCGGCTCACCTGACTCATCGGTCACCGTGCCTGTCACTGTCTGCTTCTGCGCACCTTGCGCAAACACTGCCTGTTGCATGCCGAAGAGCATGCCCAAACAGATGGAAAGCATCAAAAAAATGTGTTTCTTTGACATAGGGTTTTAGTTAGATGATTGAATATAATGTAAAAATTTGGTTTTTGTCTTTATTATTAGGTTCAGATTTGTATATGGTTTCCTGTCGGTTATTTCGCTTTTCTATGTTTCTACATGGTGTTTCTCGGTTTCTACGGTGGCAAAATTAAGCATAACACACCTTCTACACTATGTAAAATTGTACAATTTGCATTGAAAAACGTACAATAGATGGCAAATAGATGGTGTGGTTGTGAGAATAAGAGGGGAAAAAGAGATAATGAATAGGAAGTCGGAAAAAGGGCCTCCTGCAATGTTGCAGGAGGCCCTTATTATCATTTTTCCTTTTGGGGAGTTTAGATGATATTGCTGTTGATGAGGGTTGCGTCGAAAACGCAACAAGCGGAGAAAGTTATTTCCATCTTCAATTTACCTTCTCTAGCCCTTTTGCTCCCATTAGCAGATCGACGAGGGGCTTGTCCTTGTAGTCGTGCTTCTTCTGATCCCAGAAGCCGAAATCAGCATCATAGCACCAAGTGGTCCATGCGATATTGAACTCATCGAAAACACTCAGCATATCCTTCGTCCAACGATAAGCCAGTTCCCTGTCGACAGGCTCATAAACGCCCCATTCGCCACAGAACAACTGCAGGTTGTAGCGCTTGGCCACCTCGATGGCATCCTTGAAGTCCTCGCGGATCTTGTCGACATTCCACTCCTGTGTGGTGAATGGCTCCAATAGCGGCTTCAGTGAGTCGGGAGCAGCCTCGTAGTCCTCTTTCGAAACAAGAACGCCAGGATAATTGACCTTGCCTGTGTATTTGCCTAACGGCGTCCACCAGGCTCCATAATGGGTCAGGAGCATCGGGTTGTAGTAGTGGAATGAGAGGACGATGTTCTTGTCGCCCTCAGGCACCTTCAGATATTTCATCGTCTCATAGCCCTGCCAGCGGTTGGAACCTACGACAAGAGTGCGCTGCGGCTCGCGCTCACGGAGAGCCTTGTGCACCTTGGCCACCAACTGATTCCACTGCTCATGATCGTCAGCAACCGGCTCGTTCATGAATTCGTATGCCACGGAGTCGTTGCTGAAGCCTTTGAGCACATCTGAGAGCTGATACCACATATCTATCAGTCCCTGCTGAGCCTCATCAGAGGTAAAGAGGGTGTTGGCGCTGCTGCCACCTTCGTTGACAGCATTAAAATAATGTGAGCGGATAATGTGGAGGTCGACGATGGCACGCAGGTGATGCTTGGCGGCCAGATGGAGAGCATTGGTCAGCAGGTCCCATGCCTCGGGCAGTTTTTTGCCGTCCTCGTCCCAGAACTGCACCTCATCGATAGGGATGCGCACAAAGTCGAAGCCAAGCTGCTCCAGGCGCTCGAAGTCATCCTCCTGAATGTGCACACGGCGCTCCTCGCCACGCTCCTCCGACTGTGACAGCCAGTGGCTGAGGTTGGTACCGCGCTTGATGCGGAAATTGTTGGCTCCGTCATTGGTCTCTGTCTTGGCGGTGCAGCCCGATAGGGACCACACTGCTGTGGCTACAATAGCCAGAAAGAAGAATAGTTTTTTCATTGTTTTTGGGGTATTGGTGTGATAGAAGTAATAGATATAATAATAGATGTAATAGATGCTATAGAGGGGATAGAGGGGATAGATGCTATAGAGGGGAATAGGATTTTCAATCTTCAGATTCAATTTTCAATTTCAAAGCATCCATTACCCTCTTGTATTCAGGCTGGGTGATGTCGCACTTGTCCTTCACACGGTGGTCATCGGGATATAGCTCCATGTAGTTGTTGCGGATCATCTCATGCGTCACCACATTCGACAACGGAATATGATACATACGCAGCAGTGGAACCAAGTATTCCACCGCACTGCGGATCTGATCATCTGTAAGTGGTTTTTCCACCGTGTTGCCCTGAAACTCCACACCGATGGTGAACTCGTTGCACCGCTCACGCCCGTTGAGCACCGACTTACCGGCATGGAAGGTCACCATGCCGGGCTCAGCAAGGATATAACGCGTGCCGTCGGTGTCGATGATGCAGTGGGTGCTGACAATATTTTTTGTCAGTGTGAGCATATCGAGCGATGCCTGGAGGGTGGGCAGTGCCGTGTGATGGAGTATGACTCCCTCAACATCATTGACCAATTGGCGGGAGTAGTTCTGTGTCGGATACACTATTTCGTTATAGTGCCTTTCGTGTGTCTTCTTCCCACATGAAAGAAGGAGGAAGCACGCTACCCAGACAAGGACAGCAAAGAAGGATTCTGAAAAATGTTGACGAATGCTCATGGGCAGAGACATTTCTACAGCATATACCGACAGTCGACGACAGGTTTGTCTGTACGCTCTCGCACATCGCCAAACTCCGGCCATGCGGTGGTGATGACGAGTGCCTGCGACTGGCTGATGATGTCTTCGTAGTCAGCCACATAATCGATGGGCAGCGGATAATGGCTTCTGAACTCTTCGATGGCCACGGGGTCGTAGCCGCAGATGTTGCAATAGCCGGCATCGAGGAGTGCCTGGATGATCTTGGCACTCGGTGTATCGCGCACATCGTCGCTTCCTGGTTTGAACGAGAGTCCCAAGATGCCAATGCGCTGCTGCTTGTCATCACCGATAGCACGTATGATTTTCTGTGCAATAAACGACGGCATGTTGTCGTTGGTGCCGATGACATGGCGCAGGATCTGCGCATCGAAGCCCGCCGTGCGGGTCACAGCATAGAGCGCGTTGGTGTCCTTGGGCAGGCAATAGCCGCCATAGCCACAACCCGGATAGACGTAGGATGCCATGGTGGCGCCACCCCACCGCTTGTCCATGTGCAGGATGCGGAAAGCCTCGGCTGTGTCGATGCCGCCTATCGTGTCGGCCACAATGCTCATCTCATTGCTGTAGCTGATGAGGGTTGCAAGCAGGGTGTTGGAAAGATACTTGATGAACTCTCCGGTGTTGAGAGAGACACAGAAGACAGGTTCCTTCACTGATGCATACACCTGGCGCAGCATCTCGGCGGAGCGGTCATCACTCACTCCGAGGACGATGCGATCGGCATTCATGAAGTCATCCCAGCAATGTCCTTCTCTCAGGAATTCTGGATTGTTCGCCACACCGATGTCTGTACCCACCTTCAGTCCTTTCTCTTGCAGGTGCGGGATGATTTTCCCTGAGGTAGTCGATGGCGGAATGGTCGATTTCACCACCAACACCTGATAGCGGTCGATAGGTCTTACCTCCAGTGTCTGGTCAATGGCGTTGAACAAGTAGGTGAGATCAGCCTGTCCGTCCTTTCCATAAGGTGTCCCTACACAATAATATATGCAGTCGCTCTCTGAGACAGCCTGTGCCAACTGTTCGGTACTGATGGGAAAGAAGCGGTCGCCGAGATGCCGTGTCAGAGCCTCATCAAGACCAGGCTCCAAGAAAGGCAGTCTTCCGGCTTGTATGCCGCTGAGCCGGGCCGCGTTGATTTCCACGCCATATACCTTGTGACCATATTCAGCAAATCCTAGTGAGGTGGTCAGTCCCACAAAACCGAGTCCAAAAACAGTGATTACCATTTGTACTCTCCCTCCTCACTCTCTTTAAGGAATTGCAGGAAGCGTGCCACACCCTCCTCCACGAGAATGGCGGGGTTGTAAGCCAGTTCGCGCCTTGCCTTGTCGATGTTGGGGCAGCGCCGCTGCGGGTTGTTGGTGAGATACTCCTTGTCCTCGGAGACAGCATATTTCACCTCACCTGTATAACCGAATATCTCCCGTCCTGCCTTGACGTAGATCTCAGCCAACTGCGCGATGGTGATCTCAGGTTTTTCAATGCCAATGTTATAATATCCATACTCTCCGTGGAGCATGATTTTCAGATAACCGCAGATAGAGTCAGCGATATAGCAGAAAGTGCGGGTGGGTGACCCGTCGGAGAGGATTTCAATGTCGCGGTCCTCCATGATGGCCAGGGCGAAGTCGGCGGGCACTCTCTTGTCGCCGATGCGCATTCCCGGTCCATAGTTGTTGAAAGGACGTGCCACACCGATGGGCATGTTGAATTTCTGTGCGAAAAGCATGCACATTGTCTCACCGAAGCGCTTTGACTCGTCATAGCATGCCCGAGGCCCAGTAGCACACACATTGCCATTGTAGTCCTCTGATGTGGGTACATGCTCTGGATCGGGATCTCCGTACAGCTCGCTAGAAGAGAAAAAGAGGAAGCCTCTGACATTTCTCACACTGTAGAAGTCAAGCAGAGAGCGCAGTCCCCAGATATTGGCGTCGAGTGTCTCGATGGGATATTTGCGGTAGAACATGGGAGAGGCGATAGAAGCCATGTGGATAATGAAGTCAGCCTCATCGGCAGCCTCTACATCAGCAATATTGTCGCGAATAATGTCAAATTTCTGGATGCTGATGCGCGGGTTGCTTTCCAGTTTGGTAATCCATGCTGGATAGCCGAGCATGAAGTTATCGAGACCGATGACTTTTTTGATGCCCAGTTCCTCTGCCGTCTGGCTGAAGAAATGCATGAAATAATAGCCGAGGAATCCGGCGCATCCGGTGATCAGGACGGTGGAACCGTTGAACCGTGCGCGCTCCCCCTCTGACAATTTGCCGAGCGTATAGCTAATGTCGCTGGTTAATATTTTTTCCATAATGATAATAATATATTGTTCAATATCAAATAGTTAAGATATCAAGGAGGTTACTGGACTGAAGTCTTCACCTCAAATTCCTATGAATCAGGGATTGAAAGCCCATGGAGCATTTCCCTCCTCCCACATCTGGTTGAGCAGGTCGCGGTCGCGAACGGTATCCATGCACTGCCAGAACCCCTCATGGCGGAAGGTTTTCAACTGTCCCTCGGCAGCAAGCCGCTCCAGCGGTTCGCGCTCAAAGGTGGTGAGGTCGTTGTCGATGTAATCGAACACCTTAGGGTTCAACACAAAAAAACCGCCATTGATCCAACCTTGGTTCAGTTGGGGTTTCTCCTTAAAAGAACGTACGAAGTCGCTGTCATCAATCTGTATCTCTCCGAAACGGGCAGTGGGGTGGACGGCGGTGACCATGGCCAGCACCTTTGACTGGCGGTAGTATTCCACCAATTGTGCGATGTTGACATCAGCGACGGCATCTCCATAGGTCATCATGAAGTCCTCGTTGCCGATGACATGCTTCAGCCTGCGGATGCGTCCACCGGTCATCGAGCCCTCGCCAGTATCAACGAGTGTCACGCGCCAGTCCTTCGTATGTTCCTGGATGTACTCCACCTTGCCCGTTGCCAGGTCAATGGTGAAGTCGTTGTTCTGGGCATAGTATTGCAGGAAATAGTTCTTGATGACCTCGCCCTTGTAGCCCAGGGCGATGACAAAATCCTTGAAGCCATAGCGAGAATAATGGTTCATGATATGCCAAAGGATGGGCTTGCCGCCGATCTCCACCATGGGTTTGGGAATCAGCTTGGTGTATTCCGACAGCCGCGTGCCGAAGCCGCCGGCCAAAATGACTGTTTTCATATCTGTTGGATTTGGTTGATGATGTCGCAGATGAGATGGATGTCATCTTCTGTCAGTTCGGGATGCATCGGGATGGAAATGATTCTGCCATACACCTCCTCGGTGACGGGTAGCGCATAGACACTCTTAAAATAACTAAGCAGATGGTTGGGGAAATACTGGATGCCATATTGGATGCCGTGCTCTTTGAAAGCCTGCTCCACCAGGTGGCGCTTGCCGTGGAGGATTTCCAGCGGGAAGATGTGGGGCACGATGTCATGGGCATAGTCCATGGGGATGAGACGCACGTCGGCATTATCCTTCAGAAGACGTGTATATTCCATGGCGATGGCACGGCGGCGGGGCGCAAACTCCTTTTCGAAGCGTGACAACTGCACCAGTCCAATAGCAGCGAAGATATTGCTCATGTGATAGCGATAGCCCTGATCCACAACATCGAAGGTCCAACTCCGCTTGCCCGCATAACGTTTCTCTGAGTCTTTCTGCACACCGAGCAAACGGGCGTCGCTTACCTTCTGATAAACCTCCTCGTCGGAAGTGAAAATGGCACCGCCTTCACCCGAAGTGATATTCTTAATACCATCAAAGCTGAAGCACACCACATCGCCCGTCGAACCGATTTTCTGGCCCCCGCAGGTGCAGCCAAAAGAATGGGCGGCATCTTCCACCAGCCTCAGTCCATGTTCGCGGGCGAAAGCCTGATATTGCGGTGCCATGCTGCTGTTGCTGCCATAGTAAACTGGCATCATTGCCTTTGTGCGTGGTGTGATACGCCGCTCGGCATCGCGGAGGTCGAGGGTGAGGGTGACGGGATCGATATCGCAGCACACCGGCCGGCATCCGGCTCCTGTAATGGCCTGCATCGAGGCCACAAAGGTGAACGATGGCACAAGCACCTCATCGCCAGGCTGTGTGACGCTTTGGACGGCAAGATGCAGGGCAGCCGTTCCGCTGTTGACACATACGCACCGACGCCCTCCGCCAATATACTCCTCGAGGGCACGCTCAAACTCACCCACGGTCTCTCCCATGCCCAGATAGCCGATGTCCTCGATGATGTGAGCAACGGCTGCAGCCTCTTCCTTGCCCACTACAGATTTCGATAATCGTATCATATTTGTGCTATTGATGATTCTAATTTGCAAAGATAGTGTAAACCGAGTGGAATGCAAAATGAAAACGAAGTTTTTATTCCTTTAATATCAACACTGAGATACAGAGGCACAGAGATTTTTCTTTTTTCTCTGCAACTCTGCCATTCTGCGACTTTAGTGTTGAGTTTTTCTATGATAGATACAAGGACTAAGAAAGGTTATCCTTTGGCAGGACCTTGCCGTTGACCACTTGAAAACGGCGGTCGAACTCCTCATGAGTACGTTTCCATCGGTCGTGGCTCCAGAGGTAAAAACGGGGGTCACGGCGGATGGTCTGCTCCAGCATCTCAAAGAAGCGTCGCGTGATGCCGTCAGGCTCCATCTCCGCCGGTTGGCGTGTGATAAGCCGGTAAGTGACTACATAATACCCTCTTTTCGGCCGTTCCATGTCGAGGTAGAAAACAGCGTTGTTCATCTTGCGCATGATTTTCTCACCGCCCGTGAAAACCGCTGTTTCATGGTTGAGGAAGGGCAGCCACAGATGAATGTTTTCCCACTTGGGTGTTTGGTCGGAGATATAGCCACAGAGCGACTTTTTCCCCTCACGCCTGAGGGTAATCAGGTGCCGCAAGATGTCGCGCTTGGGAACGCACACTCCGCCGAGATGCTCACGGATTTGAAGGAAGAGACGGTCCATCACATCATTTCTCAACGGATGGTAGATGAGTCCTATCACCGCGTTGGTATGCCGTTTAAAGCGCAGTCCTGTGGCGGAATGGTATTCCCAGTTACAGTAATGCCCCAGGATGCCAGCAGCATCCTGTCCCTGATCAAAGCATCGCTCTACCTCATCGAGTCCGCGAATCTCCAAACGCTTCTTCATCTCCTCTGGAGTGATGGTCAACATTTTGATGGTTTCCAGGAAATAGTCACAGAGGAAATGGTAAAATCCCCGCTCGATGCTGCGCAGTTCTTTGGTGTCTTTTTCTGGGAATGACGTCTCAAGGTTACGCCTCACCACACGCTTGCGGTAGCCAGCAATGCGGTAGACCAACACATAAAAGATGTCGGAGATGAAGTAGAGCACCCGGAAGGGAAGCAGCGAAACCACATAGAAAAAAGCGTAAACTATCGGATACAGGATTCTCATAATGCAAAGATAGTGCAAGGTGAGCGAAAAGCAAAACAAAAAGAGTTTTTTGTGCTTGGATTGGTGGATTATTCAAAGAATATCCCTAAATTTGCAATGTTGAAAAAGCAATGAAGACAGAAATAGCCGAAAAATACAAGGGTCACGAGGCATTCATCAAGTCGATGCCTGAACGGTTGGCGCGCGGCGAGGGCGAGGTGCTCTACCAAGCCCGCAACGAGGTGAGGCGGCTGGTGCACGGAGGACAGGTGTTCATCGTGAAGCAGTTCAAGCGAGTGAATGTCATACAACAGGTGGTGTACACCTTTTTCCGTCCCACCAAGGCGGCCCGTGCCTATCGCTTCGCCGCAGAATTCCGCCACAGGGGCATTACCACCCCTAGGGAGATTGCCTACATCGAAACCACCGAGCACGGGCTATTCACCACGGGCTATTTCATCAGTGAGGAGGTCAGTGGACGCGAGACACACCTTGACCTGCGAGAGGTGAAAAATTTCGATACCGCCTTTGCCGATGCCGTGGCACGCCAGGTGGTGCTCATGCACAGCAAGGGCATTCTTCACGGTGACCTCAACCTGAGTAACTTCCTCTATGAACGGCTGGAAAACGGGCAATTCTCATTTGTCATGATAGACATCAACCGCTCGCACTTCACTGACGGTTGGCCCACAGATGATCAATGTCTTCGCAACATGGTGCGGATGACACACCGCCGCGACCTCTATGCGTATCTGGTGCGCAGTTATGCAGAGATGCGCGGATGGGATGCCGAGGCTACAGTCAGCAAAGCCCTCAGGCTACTCCATCAGTTTGAGCACAGAAGGGTGAAATGAATTAAGGATTAAGAATTAAGGATTAAGAATTATGATTACCACTGCAAAGATGTCGGTGCAACTGAGAATAGCCCTTTTGTAGGGGTTGCGTCAAAAACGCAACATACGGAAGAATGATTCTTCACTCTTCACTCTTCACTCTTCACCCCTCATTCTTCACTCTTCATTCTTCACTCTTCACTCTCCTATACACCTCATACACCTGTGAAGCCACGTCGTTGCCTTCGAAACGGCGCACATATTGCTGGGCAGCGGTAATACGTTGCTCACGTCCCTCAGCACCTTTCATCACAAGTCTGATGGACTCAGCCATTCCCTCCACATCATCAGGAGACACATAGAGCGAGTCGGGCCCACCCGCCTCCTCCAGGCAACTGCCAGAACATGCCACCACGGGCAATCCGCTCTGGATGGCCTCTATGACAGGGATACCGAAGCCCTCATAGCGTGAAGGATAAACGGACACCTCTGCCATCTGGTAAATGGCAGGCAAGTCGGCATTAGGCACATCGTGCAGAATCAGCACACGGTTGCCTAAGCGGTTTTCTCTAACATAGCGGCTTATCTGGTCACAGTAAGGCGTGTGTCTTCCGACGAGTACCAGCGAGATCTCTTCTGGCAAGCGAAGGAGAGCCTTCACTGCCAGAAGCATGTTCTTGCGCTCCTCGATGGATCCCACACCGACGATATAACGGACTGGCAGGTTGTATCGCGTTCGTACCTCATGGAGTTTTCCCTCCCCTTCCCGCTGCTTGAAGAATGTGCTGCACGACTGGTAGATAAGATCGATTTTATCCTCTGGGAAACGACCGTAATGCATGATGTCGCGTTTGGTACACTCACTGATGGCGATGATGCGATCAGCCTCACGCAACGTGCGGTGGAACTTCTTCCGATAGAAAAACGCATCAAGTCGATGATAGTATTCGGGATGGCGGAGGAAGATGAGGTCGTGGATGGTGACAACACTGCGGATGCCCGCTTTGCGAATACCCATGGGCAGTTCGCCAGAGAGTCCGTGAAAGAGACTGATGCCGTCGCGCAGCAGGTCGCTGACGATGCCATGGCTGCGCCAATACCACTTGGGAGCACGTCTCTGTGGATAACGGAAAACCACATTGGGCGCCTCATTGACCTGCTGCCGCAGTACCTCGTTGCCTTCATCGGGCGCATAAAGGCACAACATCGTGTCTTCGGGAACAATTCCCGAGAGATCGTTGACCAAGGTGCGACCGTAGTTGCCCAGTCCGGTGTTGTTGCGCACGATGCGCTTGGCATCAAAGCCTATTTTCATTTTTTGAAGTGTAGGAGTTTAGGCCTGCATGTCGTGCAGTTTCTTGTAGTAGCCGTCTTCGGCAATAAGGCTATCATGGGTGCCTCTTTCCACGATACGCCCCTCGTGGAGCACACAGATTTCATCAGCGTTGCGGATAGTGGAGAGGCGATGGGCGATGGCGACGGTGGTGCGCGTCTTCATCAACCGTTCCAGGGCATCCTGCACCAACCGCTCACTCTCGGTGTCGAGAGCGGAGGTTGCCTCATCGAGGATAAGGATGGGCGGATTTTTAAGGATGGCGCGTGCGATGCTCACCCGCTGCCGCTGTCCTCCAGAGAGCCTTCCGCCACGGTCGCCGACGAAAGTGTCGTAGCCTTTCTCGGATGCCATGATGAATTCATGGGCGTTGGCGATGCGTGCAGCCTCCTCCACCTGTTGTCGTGTGGCGTTTTCCACACCAAAGGCGATGTTGTTGAAGAAGCTGTCGTTGAAGAGTATCGACTCCTGGTTGACGTTGCCGATAAGCGAGCGCAAATCGTGGATGCCCAATTCACGCACGTCGATGCCGTCAATGAGCACCTGTCCTTCCTGCACATCATAATAGCGCGGGATGAGGTCCACGAGGGTGGACTTTCCACTGCCGCTCTGTCCGACGAGAGCGATGGTCTTTCCCTTGGGAATGGTGAGGCAAATATCTCGCAGCACCCATTGCTCTCCATAGCGGAACGACACATGCCGGAACTCTATCTCATGATTGAAGCCATTGATGTGCTTGGGGTTCTCGGGCTCCCTGATGCTGTTCTCCGCCAGCAGGATTTTGTCCACGCGCTCCATGGAAGCCAGTCCTTTGGGGATGTTGTAGCCTGCCTTGGAAAATTCCTTGAGGGGATTGATGATGCTGTAAAGCATCACCATATAATAAATGAAAATTGGACCAGACAATGTCTGATTGTTGAGCACGAGCATACCACCAAACCACAACACGATGACAATCATCACCGTACCGAGGAACTCACTCATCGGGTGTGCCATCGACTGCCGGATGTTCACCCTCATGATGTCGTTTCGGTAGGCGGTGTTCACCTGATCGAAACGGGTGTTCATCTTGTCTTCTGCACAGAACGCCTTGATGATGCGCAGACCGCCAAGTGTTTCTTCCACCTGACTCATCGTGTCGCTCCACAGCGCCTGTGCCTTGATGGACTTTCTTTTGAGCTTGCGCCCCACGAGTCCCATGAACCATCCCATGACGGGGACGATGACAAGGGTGAAAAGCGTGAGCTGCCACGAGATGAAGAGCAGCATGGCGAAATAGCCGATGATGAGGATGGGATTCTTGAAAAGCATGTCGAGGCTCGACATGATGGAGTTCTCTATCTCCTGCACGTCACCACTCATGCGGGCGATGATGTCGCCCTTACGTTCCTCGGAGAAGAAACCCAGCGACTGCGACGTGATCTTGCGGTAAAGCTGGTTGCGGATGTCACGCACCACTCCTGTACGGATTGGAATGATGGTGGCTGAGGAGAGGAAATAGGCTCCCGTCTTGAGGAAGGTCATCAGCGCCAGGAACAGTCCGATGATGAGCAGTGTGGTGGTGGCACCCATGCTGGCTATCATCTGGTTGACGTAGTAGTTCATGTTGTTCATCAGCACGTCCTGCGCATGGTTCCAATCCCATTCCATGAGCGAGGTGACCGTTTCGGCATCGCCCGTCTTGAAGATGATCTGCAGGATGGGGATGAGGGCGGCAAACGAGAAGATATTCAATATCACGGAGAGGATATTGAACAGCACCGACAATGCCAGGTATTTCTTGTAGGGCGGCACAAACCGCTTTAACACTTGTAGGAATTCACGCATATTGTTAGGGGTAAGAGGTGGGAGGTGAGGGGTGAGAGAATAGTCCTTTTAGGAGGTTCATTCTTCACTCTTCATTCTTCACTCTTCACTCACGCCCAAGAGGGTGGCGCTTGTGGAAGAAGTGATACGCACAGGCACTGTCTCGCCGATGTGGTGATTGCCACGGTCGAAGACCACCGCCTTGTTTTGCTCGTTGCGCCCCATAAGTTGCTGGCGCGACCGCTTGCTATAGCCCTCGACGAGCACGTCGAAAGTCTTGCCCTCGTCGCGACGGTTGGCCACGGCCGACATCTCGGTCTGCAGGGCGATGAGTTGGTTGAGGCGGCGTATCTTCTCCTCTTCAGGCACATCATCGGGCAAATGCTTGGCGGCATAGGTGCCCGGCCGCTCGCTGTATTTGAACATGAAAGCTGAGTCGTAGCCCACCTCGCGCATGAGTGAAAGTGACAACTCATGGTCGGCCTCCGTCTCGCTGTGGTAACCCACGAAGATGTCGGTGGACAGGCCGCAGTCAGGGATGATGCGGCGGATGGCCTCCACGCGTCCGAGATACCACTCACGGGTATACTTGCGGTTCATCAGCTGTAGGATGCGGTCGCTGCCACTTTGCACAGGCAGGTGGATGTGGCGGCAGACGTTGGGTGTGTCGGCGATGACGTGTAATGTCTCGTCGCTCATGTCCTTGGGATGGGAGGTGGTGAAACGTACGCGCATCGTGGGTACTGCCTCTGCCACCATCCGCAACAGGCTGGGGAAGTTGATATCCTTACCCTCGGAAACGAAGTGGTAGGAGTTGACGTTCTGTCCCAGCAGCGTCACCTCCTTGAATCCCCTCTCGCAAAGATCGGTCACCTCGCGGAGGATGCTCTCCACGTCACGGGAACGCTCACGGCCTCGGGTATAGGGCACGATGCAGTAGTGGCAAAAGTTGTTGCAACCACGCATGATGCTCACAAACCCGCTGATGCGGGCGGTGGCGATGCGCTGCGGGATGATGTCGCGGTAGGTCTCGGTAGTGGAGAGTTGGATATTGATGGCCTTGTGGCCCAGTTCAGCCTGGGCGATGAGGTCGGGCAGGTTGAGGTAGGCATCCGGACCGGCCACAAGATCGGCATGGTGATGCTCGATGAGGTCGTCCCTGACACGTTCTGCCATACAGCCCAGCACACCGAGGATGCGATGGCGTCCGCGGCGGTTCTCTGCATTAAGCACCTCCAGGCGCCGAAGAATCTTGTTCTCCGCGTTCTCACGCACCGAACAGGTATTGAGAAACACGGCGTCCGCCTCATTGGGGTCTTCGGTTACCTCGTATCCTGCCATCTGCATCACGGAGGCTACCACCTCGCTGTCTGCCACATTCATCTGGCATCCGTATGTCTCGATATATAGTTTTTTCATCTGCCTAATCAATCTTCAATTTTCAATCCTCAATTTTCAATTTTCAATCTTTATTCATTTCCATTTCCGCAGGCTAGTGAGCCATGCCAGAAGGATGTAGCAGAGTGTGCCGCTGACGAGTCCGGCGAGGGCATCGATGGCATAGTGAGCACGAATATAGACTGTGGAGAGGAAAAGCAGGATGGCAAAGGGCATCAATGCCCAGAACACAATGCGCATGCGTGTACGCCAAGCGATGAGCATCAGCACCGTGCAGATGCTCACATGACTGCTGGGAAATGCCGCCACCGGTCGCTCGCCAGCCTGGTGTGCCTGTTCGACCAGCGCATAGAAGATGCCTTCCTTGTATCCCGGACACTCCATACGGATCTGATGGAGGTTGAAATAGTCGTGGAGGTTGGGGAAAATGCCTTGAGCTATCTTGTCCATCCCCACCGCCTCGTAATAGAACTGCGGTCCTGCCACGGGCACGAAGATGAAGATGATGTAGTGGATGAAAAATGAGCCGAGGGTGATGAGGATGGCCCGCTCAAACTCTGCGCGTTTCACCAACAATACACCGACCGACACCACCAGCATCATCGGGTAGTAACTGTAGTAGCCCAAGCACATCAGTTCGCTGAAAATGCCGTGGCTTGCCACCTGTGAGAAGAGCAGTGCAGGTTGGCAATGGAACAATGCCTGCTCCCATGTGGCAAAGACATGGTCGAGGTTGGGCAACATCCGGTTGAGTTCAAAAATGTCGGGATACCACCAGCTGAGCAGCGACATCTGCACCACAGCCCGTGCCACCCGCATGAGACCCAGTGGGAACATCCTATAGGCGCCCCACATGGCTAGGGTGACGGCGAGCACCTTCAGGCGCCCCACAGCCATCATATCCGCATTGGGCAATCGTGACCATCCCAAGAAAATGAGGATGAAAGTGAAGGCCATATATGCCAGCATCACCCATTCATAGCCCATGAGGCCTTTCTTGGGCTTTTTCTCCAGCGAGAAAAGATATTTCAATAAATTCTTCATTCTACAACCAATGGTTTTCCCGATACCACCTCACCGCACGCCGGACACCCTCCTCCAATTTCACCTGTGGATGGTAACCCAGCTCCTCGATGGCAGGACGGATATCGCAGCGCCAATTACGCTGACTCAAGATATGGTATTTGTCGTTGTTGAGTGCCGTCACCTTTCCCGTGAGGCGTCCCCAATATTCTCCGCAGAAGGTTACGGCGCGCAGCACCCAGAGGGGAGCCTTGACGCGCAGCAGCCATGGATTGCCCAGTTCGCGTTGCAGACAGTCGCTGAAAGCGCGTGACTGATAAACCTCGCCATCGCTGAGGAAATACTTGCCACCCAAACGCCCGTGGTCAAGGGCGAGCATCACCGCCTGCACCACGTCACTGACATAGACAAAGGTGATATCCTGACGCGTGAAACCCACCGAGAAATCGACATGCTGCCGGATGCTCTTCGCCATCATGAAGTAATCGCGCTCACGCGGACCGTAAACCCCCGTGGGGCGCAACACGACATAGGGGAAGTTCTTTCCCTGTGCTGCCAGGCTGTCGAGCCATCGTTCTGTGGCTAACTTGCTGCGGCCATACTCCGTATTGGGCTGTGGGGTGTCGCTGTCGGAGATCTCCGTGTAAGGCTGCCGCTCCCGCACCGGTCCGAAGATGCTCAGCGAACTGAGGTAGACGAAGCGGCGCAGCGAGGGTTGTGTCTCCATCAGTGCTTCCACGAAATGCTGGGTTCCCTGCGTGTTGACGCGGTGGAAGTCCTCGGCATGCAGGCACTTGGTCACACCGGCGGCAT
>CAMZHP010000031.1 GCA_947306845.1 uncultured Prevotellaceae bacterium | reverse complement strand
CAGCGACTTACTGAACAGGAACAACAGGGCGATTTGTTCAGATGTCCTTTTTCTCTGCTATTTTTTTGAGTAGAACGATGAATACTCGCCAAATATCATCCACAGTGCTCATGAGCACCCTTTCCGAAGAAGAGTGTGGCTCCACGATGCGTGGTCCGATGCTGGCCATCTGAATGCCTGGGTATTTGCTGACGAAATAGCCCGCTTCGAGCACGAAATGCATCGCAACCTTTCTGGGGCGCCATCCAAGCACCTCATCAAACACATCGGAGGTAAGCGTGAGGAAAGGAGAGTCGGGGTTTTCCTGCCATGCCGGTGCCTCCATCAGCTTCTCAGAGGTAGCTCCTGCAGCAGCGAAAACAGCTGCGATGTCGGCAGCCACTTTCCTCATGTCATCGTCGATGAAGCTGCGAGTGTGCGTAGTTACAACGATGTGGCCATCCTCTTCATAGACTCGCCCCACGTTGTTGGAAGTCTCCACAGTGTCGGCCATTGTCTTACTCATGGTGATGACACCCTGTGGTACTTGCTCCAGGCAGGATAGGAACTGGTTGAGAGCCTCCTCTCCTATGACTGTAGCGGCAGGCGAAGTTTTCTCGATGCGGCACCTCACGCCAGGGTCGGCTTCGCCATATTCTGCACGCACCCATTCGTTGAACGATGCTTCCTGCTCCTTGACGAACTCAGCAGATTCGCCTGAAGGCACAGAGATCACCATTTCAGCCGAAGAGGCTATGGAGGCGCTGGCCTCCCCCACCCTGATGCTTGCCAATTCCAAGTCCACATCATTATATATAGCTGCCAGCAGTGCCCATGCCATGACGACGGCACTAGCCCTGCCCTTGGCGATATCGACTCCCGAATGTCCGCCTTTTCCGCCTTCGATGGTGATGCGGAACCAGCGCCGCTTGCCCCCTGTGGCAGGTACACGCCCTGACGGCAGTCTGTGCACCTGTATCAAGGCACCTGCCGCCCCGGTAGTGATGGTGTCGTAGTCCTCTGAGTCAAGATTGATGACACGCCTGCCCCTGATGAAGTCAGGACTAAGGGCAGCCGCCCCCGTCATGCCATCCTCCTCGTTGGTAGTGGTAATGACTTCCAAGGGTCCGTGAACGATGCTGTCGTCAGCCAGCATCGCCAGTGCCATGGAAAGTCCGATGCCGTTGTCGGCGCCCAACGAGGTGCCCTCCGCCCTCATCCATCCATCATCGCCGATATGAGGTTTCACCGTGTCCACCAGCGGATTGTCCATGCCCACGCACACCATGTCCATGTGGTTGAGCACTACCACGGGCGTTGTATCCTCATATCCTGGTGTGGCTGGCTTGCGGATGACGACACAATTCTGTGCGTCGCGATCGTAACTGAGACCCAGCTGGCGCGCGTAATCACACAGGAAATCAGCTACTTTCTCCTCGTGATGTGACGGTCTGGGAATCTGATTAAGCTGACTGAAAATGCCGAGCACCTGATCAATGCCTTTGGCTGATGTGGTTGTTGGATTCATGAGTGTCAGGGTATTTGATGTGAGGTTCCTCATTATTATTGCAAAGGTAGCAAATATCAGGTGAAGGCCAAAGAGAATTGTCCCTTTTTTATTTTCGCGCTCTAAAAAAATGTGGTTTATTTGCCCAATCCATTTTAAAAGTGTAATTTTGCAACTTGAATTGAAAGATAGGTATCTCCATCCCAACTTTAGGACTGAAATTTCGACATGAATTCCCAGATAAAGACCCTGCTGCTGCTGATTGTCACCTTCTCTGCCATCTATTTCTATGCGCAGTCACCGATAGGCATTACATTCGCCAAGCAGTTGCTCCGCAAGGCCGATATAGAGAAGCTTTTCCCAGCTTCCACAGACACCACCTCTGTCATTGTGCAGAAAGAGGAAAAACTGGAGCCTGACTCCACCTCACAGCGTTTTCTTTTCGTCGGCGACTCCATGGTGGAGCCTCTGGCCTACCGTTTCTATGACTACTGCAAGGAAAATGGCGACACCATGTATGCCGTCACCTGGTATGGCAGCACGACGTATGCCTGGAGTGGCGAGACCCTCGACTATTACATGGATCAGGTGCGGCCCACGTTTATCATTTTCTGCATGGGCAGCAACGAACTGACATCGAAGAATCTGAAGACCATCAACGAGAGTCTGCTGAAGATGCGCGCCAAAGCTGGTGACTGCCCCAACGTCTTTATTGGTCCGCCCAATACCACCCCAGATGAAGGTCTGAACGATGAAATATCCAAGGTGTTCGGCAAGAAAGGCTATTTCGACTCTCGCAGCATCGAGATGGAGCGCCGCAAGGACCATCTCCATCCTACCAACGCTGGTGCTGTGGTATGGATGGACGAGGTAGCACAGTGGCTTCAGAGCGACAGCTGCCTGCACCCACTTGTTCTTGACAAGCCAGAAGGCCCCCAGTCCTACAAGATTGAACACATAGAGGTGATGCAGGTGAAAGACAAGGGCCGTCGTCTCAGCGGCAAGAAACTCTCAAAGGCTTCGTAATGGGCGTCAGCGACTACTTATCCCACTACCTGTCGGCGCCCGACAGCCAATGGTCTTTCGTCTCGCTCACCTTCGCGGCGGCGTTCTTGGTGTTTTTCGCCATCTACATCCTGCTACGTAAGTGGTCAAAGGCCATCACGCTGGGCTATGTGGTGGTGTTCAGCCTTCTTTTTGCCTACAAAGCCAACGGGGTGCTGATGCTGCTGCTGCCCACCACCGCTCTTCTTTCCTATTACCTCACCCGCATGATGGCCGCGCGAGAAGGCCCAGAGCGGCGCTGGTGGATGTGGGCCATCATCATCATCGACCTGGCCCCGCTGCTCTATTACAAATACACCAATTTCCTCATAGAGATACTTCGCGAGATCACCTCGTCCAACATCTCACCTCTGTCCATCATCCTTCCGGTGGGCATCTCCTTCTATACGTTCCAGGCCATCAGCTACACCGTGGATGTTTACCAAAAACGGTTTACCATGGAGGTGAGCCTGCTCGAATACTTGTTCTTCCTTACTTTTTTCCCCCTGCTCATCGCAGGTCCCATCACCCGCGCAGGCACCCTGATACCACAGATCAAGCACCGCTATCACATCAGCGACCAGCAGGTGTACACGGGTCTGTGGCTCATCATGAGCGGACTGCTGAAAAAAGCCCTCATCGCCGACTACATCGCTCAGTATAACAACTGGATATTCAACGACCCCACTGCCTATTCCGGATTTGAGAATCTCATGGCCGTGCTGGGCTACACGCTTCAGATCTACTGCGATTTCTCCGGCTACAGCGACATCAGCATCGGACTGGCCGCCCTACTCGGCATCACACTCAAGGAGAATTTCCGTTTCCCCTATCAGTCACTCAACCTGCAGGAATTCTGGCGCCGCTGGCACATCTCGCTGTCCACTTGGTTCCGCGATTATGTGTACATACCACTTGGCGGCAACCGAAAGGGCACCAAGCGCACCTATTTCAACCATTTCATCACCATGCTCGTGGCCGGCCTCTGGCATGGTTCATCCTGGATGTTCGTCATCTGGGGAGCGCTTCACGGCATCGGCGGCGTGGTGCATAAATACTGCAAGCAGTGGCTCGACCGTATTCCCAACTATTGGTATGTGAGGTTCTTGTCATGGCTGATTACCTTCAGTTATGTGGCGCTGGCATGGACCTTCTTCCGGGCACCCGACCTCACCACGGCAACAACCATTCTCAGCCACATCGCCAGAGACTTCAGCCTTGCCTATCTGATACCCTTTGTGGAGACCCGCATGACCTGGACTGTCTTTGTGGTGCTGGGCTTCGGATTGCATGCCATACGCCAACGTCATGTGGACAAACTGCGCCAACTGTATATCGATAGTCCATGGACGCTGAAGCTCATCCTGCTCTTCGTGGTGCTTCAGGTAGTCATCAACTATAGGCTGAGTGACATCCAACCCTTTATCTACGCACAATTCTAAATCATGGTTTTATTCAGGAAAATACTGCTGACCCTCATCCTAGGTCAGTTGGCGATATTCACCCACGCCACGTCATTCGTCAGGGCCACTGACCCCGGGTTTGCATACGTTGGCCGCATCAGTTGGACGGCTGTTCCCGGTGCTGCTGTGTGGACCTATCCCGGTGTACAGATTCATGCCGTCTTCTCTGGCACATCTGCCACGATGAAGACCAATGCCGACTGTGGCTATTTCATGGTGGAAGTCGATTCGTTGCCTCCCCATAAAGTGGAGTCGTTGAAAGGAACCCAACTGACACGTCTGGTAAGCGGTCTTGCCTCAGGGGAGCACCGCCTCACCATTACCTACATCATAGAAGGAATGTATAAAAAGCCCACCTTCTACGGCCTGCTCCTGGATGATGGCTGTGGACTGGGAACCCGGCCGGTGCTTCCCGAAAGGCGCATTGAGTTCATCGGCAACTCCATCACCTGCGGCTATGGCATTGAAGGAAACGGGAAAGAGAAGAAATTTCTCTTCAGCAAGCAAAACTTTTATGAAACCTACGCCGCACGCACCGCACGTGCACTCGGAGCCACATGCCAAGTGTGCGCCCGCAGCGGCATCGGTCTTCATCGCAACTACGCCGGTAAGATTCCCGATGAGATCATGCCCAATATTTATCCGCACACTTTTTATTCCACCACTGGAGAACTGTGGGATTTTAGCCGTTACCAGCCCGACGTGGTGTGTGTGAACCTCGGCTGCAACGACACCTCGGTGGGTGAATACAACCCTGAACGACTCACGGAGGCATTCAAGCAGTTCACGCGTACGCTTCGCGACTATTACCCTCACGCCAAAATCGTGTATATCATCGGCGCCATTCCTGAGTCGAAGAAGCTGCGCGACATCCGCAGTGCACAATTGGCAGCCATCGACGATGCCGCCCTCCGTGGCGACCGTGAGGTTTACCGCATGGACTTCACTCCTGAGGACGGCAGTCTGGGCTGGGGCTCACAGGGGCACCCCTCGATGCGCCGTCATGCCCTGATGGCTGAGGAGCTGACCGCCTTCCTGCGGCAAATCACGGGATGGGAGTGAGAGAACCAAGAGTGATGGATTAAGAATTACTGTGTTCTCCCCAGGACGATGTCCACCACGCTCAAAGCATCCGTAATGTTTACAATTCCGTTTTTATCAAGGTCTGAATTGACGAAGGCAAAATTGCTATTGACACGCCCAAGGACATAATCTACGATTACAATTGCGTCGGTGATGTTGACGACATGGTCACCATTGGCATCACCAAGCAAGGCAGCCTGGTCGGGAAGGAACGGGAAATAACCGCTCAACTGTTTCCATGTATTTGAGTCGTCGGGATAGTAGTAGAAAGAAGCCAAATAGGCAAAATTGACATTATCATTCAAGTTGTCAAGCGTGAAAGTCAGGCGCTGCTCGCCATAAGGTTCTATATTGGCTGTCGGGTAAGTGTTGGGCTTCTGAATCTTAAATAAGCCATCCTGCAGGAAGTAAGTAAACAATCCGATGTATTTAGTATATGGGTTACAGCTTTCGTTGCGGAATGTCGCCATTATGGTGACACTATTTCCATTCTTCTTGATCCTCATACTCTCCTCATCCATGGTGATGGTGAATGTATTCCTTTCTCTCAAGTTGAATGGGTAAGCGCTTTCCGACTGAGTCCATTCTGTGGCATCTTCCTCTTTGAGAAAATTAAAGAAAACGTAGTAATTCGTATTGTCTTTCAGTTGATCAAGCATGAACTCAAACTCTTTGGTCTCACCAGTTTCCATGGATACAGGCTCCATTTCGCAGGTCTTCTGAAGAATGAATTGGCCTTTTACCTTTGTATAGACGAAGGCCCCTATTTTGCCGGAGTAATTGACATTGCCGGTGTTCTTGACACAAACAAGCAGTTTCGCCTCAGTTTCGGAAATCACCCTTATCTTACCACTGAGGTCAGTCAGGTGGCGGTGGTGCTGTGATGTGATGTCATTGGTGAAGCGGAAGCTCATCATCCCATCTCCGTCCTCACTGATATCCGTCACCGGCTTGCTGAGCAGGAAGCTCTCGTCGATATTTTGGTGATACAATTTTGCATGGGGCATTGTTGTATTCGTCAGACTGTTGTTCTCTCTATCAGGGAACAAGTCTCCCTGCATGCATTTCACCCAAACATTATAGTCGCTGATATCCTCCGTCACATCATTATCTGCCAAGACCACACTTATCCGTTCATGATCGTTGGTGAAATTGCCTATTTTACCCGTTTTGTTCACTATGTTGTTATCGAACAGCGTTTCGTCATAGTCCACATGGGTGATGAGCATCCCGTGTCCCGGCAACTTGGTGTCACAGCCCGTCTGTTGCCGGTTCTCCAACAGATAGAACTCGTCATCGCATCCATCGTTGGGGATGAGGTAGAAATCGCCGCCCTCACTCATGGGGCGTATTCCCGAAACTCTTTGACTGTCTCTCAAGACAACAGGAAACTGCCACAGGCAGAACATTTTGTCAAAGCCAGTGTATCCCGCTGGTTTGTAGCTGTTGTCGTTGTATACCCCTATGCCCATGAGATCCCATCTGTTCGTTCCATAATTACCTGAAACCGTGTCGTATGTGTCAGGAAGTCCGAAGCAGTGCGACATCTCGTGACAAATCATGCCTATGCCATTCAAGCAGGTCACGCCGTTGACGACATGGTTCTCAGAGGCGCAGGCATAATAATTGATGATTTTTTGGTCGCAGTAGGACATGACAGTACCTTGATGGGCCCAGATGTCGTCCTCGGAGCCACCTGCCGCTTGATCCAACCCTGCATAAATAACCGCTATCTCATCCACGACACCATCGTTATCATTGTCATAAAGGGAGAAGTCCACCTTGCTGTCAACGATTTGTATAGCTTCTCTCACCATTTCTGCAGCGTGTGCGTTGGTTCGCGTGCTTGTTTGCGCACCATAATATGAGCTGTTGCGTGACACCTCCACAGGGCCAACCACATCAAAGTCCAGTTCCATCTGATTATTGCTCTGTGCCAGAAAATAGTCTTTGACGCTGCCCGTAAATCTGCCCTCATGGTAATTGGTGGCATTGAATATGTCTCTGTATGCCCTTGCATTTTGCTCAGAGAACGCCTTGTCTTTGAAATTCACAAGGATGACGAGCATACGTTTCTTGCCTTTCAGGTTTTGTTTGGTGCATGGGTATCCCATTCCTGAACGGGTGACTTTGGTAGCTCTCTTCTGGACTTCTGCTCTTCTAGCGGCGGCCTTACGTCTTTCATCTGCCTCAGACACTTCAACATATCGGTCAGGCGCCCCATACAGTTGTCTGTAGCATCTGCCATCATCAATGGCTTTCCAGAAATGACCGTATTCATCGCCCGTCAACCGCACCATTTTTATTGTGCCGTCATCTAGTTTCACGAATTTCTGCTGACTGGGATCTGCGGGACAAGCTCTGCCAGTCAAAGAGACTATTGACAGGAAAAGAAGGAGGATGGAAAATTTGACTGGACTCATGACAAAAAAGGAAAAAAGAATGACCAATGAAAAAAGCCAGGCTTTGCCTGGCTGTAAATCTTTAGAAGATTGACTGTGGAGCAGGGGGACCGTAAAGAGCGGGTTGAATGTCAGGTCCACTTGACGGCAGGGTGGTGTCGCAAACCTCTCCCTGAACTCTCAGTGACAAAATCTTTGTCATTGGCTGTGAATAAAATTTTTTCTCCATGGTGATAGTTTTAAATGATACATGTTAATTAACACAGCAAATTTACTATTTTTCTATTACGCTTCCAAGCAATTTGATATTTTTCTTCATATATTATTGCATAATTTGTTCTTTATAGAAAAAACATGTACCTTTGCAAATAAATAGTATAATAATGAAAAATATGAACACCAAACTACCTCAACCTAGTTTTATCAAGACATTGCAACTAATCAATGCCAGTAAAAGACACGAGAAACGTACGAAGAATCCCGTGCTGCGTCAGCTTTTTTGGGAATGCACGCTAAGGTGCAACCTGCGCTGCCTGCACTGTGGCAGCGACTGCCGTTCCATCGCCGAGCAGCAGGACATGCCGCTTGATGACTTCCTAAAGGTGCTAGACGATGTGAGCACAGAGATGGATCCACAGCACATCCTCGTAGTGACCACTGGCGGAGAGCCTCTTGTCAGGAAAGACATCATAGAATGCGGCAAGGCCATCCGTGAGCGTGGCTTCCATTGGGGGATGGTGAGCAATGGCAAGTTGCTCGACGAGGATATGTGCAATCGTCTCATAGATGCCGGACTGGAGACCATCGGCATCAGCCTGGATGGTTTCGAGGAGGCTCACAATTGGATGCGTGGCAGCAAAAATAGCTTTGCCATGACAGAAAGAGCCATCAAGTGTCTTGTTGGGAAAGATATCCTTTGGGATGTCATCACCTGTGTGAATCAGAAGAATTTCGCCAATCTGGATGACTTCAGGCGCTATCTCATCGACTTGGGAGTAGATAAGTGGCGCATATTCACCATCGTTCCCATGGGTCGCGCGGCATTGTACCCAGAACTGCAGCTCAGTGATGAGCAGTTCCATGAACTGATGGACTATATAGTAAAGGTACGCAAGGAAAAGTCCATCCACCTGAGTTTTGGCTGTGAGGGATTTCTTGGCGACTATGAGCTGGAGGTGCGCGACTATCCCTTTTACTGCCAGGCAGGCGTCAATGTAGCTACAATTCTGTCCGACGGCTCCATCTCTGGCTGTCTGAGCATCCGCAGCCAGTATCATCAGGGGAACATCTACCAGGATCGCTTCACCGATGTGTGGAAAAACAAATTCCAGCCCTACCGGGAGCGTGAATGGATGCATACCGGGCCATGCGCAGACTGCGACATGTGGGAGTTCTGCCAGGGCAACGGCATGCACCTACGCGAAGATGATGGCAGCCTGATGCTCTGCAAATACAAATAAGATTTAGGTTGCTTTATTGGTATGACATATGGACTTTTGCAAATAAAAGCAAAAGTCCATATTTTATTGAGGTTGTGGAGAAGGTAGGTTATGAGCCTCCTGCCTCAGATCAGAATGTGCAAATCCCGTCCCAGCACATCAAGTCGGCACGCACATAGCCAATTTTTCCATCAATATTGATTTTATACCAACCTTTCACCTTTCCAAGGCAGTCATAGGGTTCGGGCAGGTCTTCATACTCTGGAATTTTGGCTACGACAGCTGTTTTGACTGACGGCCCTTTGCGCACGTTGATGTTGCCCTTGCGATCGGGATGGCGGTAAACAATGCCCTGTCCTTTCTCGGCACTATAGACCACTACACGGTGTCCCTTCTTGGGCACATCCACATCTTCTTGCGTCGACACGGTGTAAGTCGTTGCATTGGTTTTCACGAGGCGGCCTACAACATCACCTTTGCTGTCCACCACCATTTTCATACTTTGGGCATTCAGCCCTGCACACATCAACAATGTGGCGAAAAAAAACATCCATCTTTTCATAACGGTCAAAATATCAATGTTATCTGTGATATTCACATATTTCATCTCATCACCTCAAGACCCCGGATTGGTTTGAGAAAGTAATGAAAAACTGCCACAAATATAGATAAATATTTCGGAATTAGAAGTCTGTCGAGTTAAAAATGTTACTTTTTTTAGAGGAAATATCATTTTATGAAAATCTTCGTATTCTTCATGATATTTCATGGTTCATAAAACATTCGTGGCCATTCTCAGAAAAACTCGGATAAAAATTTGGCTTTTCATCTGCTAATTCGTAATTTCGCCACCGAAATTGTGAAATGTAAGTAGATAATGAGAAAAATACTTTATTTGATTTGGGGTATCATCGCCCTGGCCATCGCCGCCTCATGCGGTGAAGACAAGAAGAGTGCCGAACTGCTTCGTGAGAGCACGGAAATTGCCATGCAGCGCACCGACTCGTTTGTGAAGATTCAGAAAGACTCGCTCGCCAAAGTAAAGATTCGCGAGCAGCGCCGATCAGACTCGCTTCGCCGTGTCGATTCACTTCGCCGTATCTATGAGCGCAACAACATCAAGATTTCCGGCAAGGTGGGTGAGAATAGCGCCTCTTTGACGCTACGCCGCAACAACGACACCGACGGCGTGGGTGGCACCTTCAGTTGCGATGGAAAGAACATCCGTGTAAGCGGCACCTTCGGCGACCGTGTGCGCCTCAGCGGCAAACAGCAAATCGACAGCGTATCGTCATTTAAAGTGAGCATCAGCCTCACTCGCGTGGAAGAGGACAAGTTCAGCGGACAAGTCACCTTCGATGACAATGGCAGCACCTATACCCGTCAGGCTGTGCTGCACAGATATTGATCAATCACAGAAATTGCCCCCAACCTCTCACAAAGGATGAGGAGGTGATTACCTCACAACTATTTTATTGGATGATGCTCCTTGGCGGACGATATACAGTCCGCGGGGAAGATTCTTCAGGTCGCTGCCCATCCGGATGCCGTCGGGGCTAAAGACCTGCTGTGTCGTGTTGTCCTTTGCTCGGCTGACGGCAATGCCCGCATCAGCTCCGCGCAATGCTATGTTCACATAGAAGTCGTCTGTCTGGTCGGCCAGTTCAGTACCCCAATTCGACGTGTCTGAAAGCATGCTGTGGAGCATGGTCTCCGCATTTTCGAGGACATAATAATACAGGGTCATGGCCAGGAAGGCCCGCGTGTCAGGTGTTTGCTGTTCGAAGACAAGTTCACAGGCTGTTGCGCAATCAGTCTTCAGCTGTCCGAAAATGTCCTCCTCTGCACTTTTCAGATGCTCGTTGCCCTCGTAGAAGGTGAAGATGACTTTCTTCAATGTCTCAGAGAACGCCTGTTCGGCCAGGGCCGCCAACTCTTCAGGATCCTTAGGCACATCATCCAGCACCGCGGCGAAAGCGGGATCGCTGGCAAAAGAAGCAAGCATCTGATTGAATGCATACATATAGCGCGGCACAAGGTCATAAATGGTCTTGCCCAGGGTTGACTCCACCTTGTCACGAGCCGTCTGCTGCACATCAGGGAGATTTGCCGTGCGTCGCAGATAACGGACATCGGCCGACAACGTGGCGAGGTCGTCGCTGAGTGTGAGCACCCTGTATTGGACGGGATAGGTCACCGTGGACGGACATGCTATCTCGGTGATGACGCCATCGGTCTCAAATCCCTTGATGCGTGAAATGTTGGGAGTATGCATGTGCCCCGTGAGCACCACCCTGACGCCATGGTCGGCCAGCAGACGGGCGATGCTGTCGCCATGCTCCGTGGCTGCAGAAGCCATCAATCGTTCCTGTCCCACATAGTGCTGGAGCAACTGGTGATGAATGGCTGCGATGACCACTTTGCCATCCGCAACAGCCTTGTCGGCTTGGGCCAGCACCCAGTCGATGGTCTCCGGATTGACACTTCCATATTCCGCATCTCCCACTTTGGGGTACCCTCTACTGGTCGTCCGGCAATCGTCGATACCGATCAATCGCACCCCGTCGAAAATGTCACAGGCATAGGTAAGCGAATAGGGGTCGCGCTCAGAGTCTAAGCCCCATCCAAATTCCTGATACAAGGCAACAAACTCATCGATGCTCACATTGTCAGTCTTTTTCAATCCACTGGCAGTGAACGCATAGCTTGAGATGTTCTCCATATCATGATTGCCAGGAATGACAAGTACCCGGATACCCTCATTGGCCAACTGTTGCAAATAGGCGACAACCATCTCATGACTGGCCAGCTCGCCATCCTTCGTCATGTCTCCCACGATGAAGAACAAGTCAGGCTTGAGTGCCCTCACCGAATCGAGCACGGCAGAGAAAAGCTCAAAACTCTCGGGCATGAGCTTGCGGTCCTGCGACATGACATACTGATATCTCTCGTTGGTGGGGTCTTCCACCAAATCTGGAGACATGACATGTGGGTCGGCGATGACTACAATCCGCTTGCCCGCAGGCAGCGGATGATCGCCAATAGTGAAGAATATCTGCACCTTGCCCTCACCGTCGGCACCTACGAGCAACGCCCTGTAGTCGCCCGGTTGCAAGCCCGAGGGGACAAAGGAACCCGATCCTGCCACCACCTCACAAGCCTGTCTGAGCGGCATCAAGGAGATATTGTGATAAAGCACAATGCGGTCGCCTTTCTCGGCTCCGCTATAGGAAATGGTGATCCGCTCATCGGGACCGAAAGAGGTGCGGTTTCCCGTGAGTGACAACTGTTGTGCCTGAACGGCTCCCACCATCAGAAGGAGGCAGGCCGCCATGAAAAATCTGATTTCTCGCATATTCTGTGCTGATTGCCGTGCCATGATGCCAAGAGTGGCAGCAGGCATATGATTACAAGGCACAAAAATAATCAATCTTTCTCAAACAGCAACAGAAAACACGCAAAAAAGCCTACAATGTCACAAATTGGCAGTGCTGCATAAGTCCACAAAGACAAAATGTCACTATCAATCGGCATACGCCACCCACCGGATGCGTAAAGAAACGTAAAATAATATTTAAAACCAGCGAACTATCGTTAACATGCCGCGCACGATTGTTAAAAGAGGACAAATATTTGAGAAAAATTGATGATTAACAATTTTTGCGTCTATTTTTGCAAAAGAATTCGACGTATGAGATAACGACTGAAGTTCAATTTGACAGAAGAAAAGAAAGGAATATCAATATGAAATTTAAATTCAGCAACACAATGAAGACATTAGCAATCGTTGGCGCGCTGGCATTGTCGGTAGGCGCCTACACCAACACGCTGGGTGCATCGCCCGTGCCAGCAGGTCAGGTAGACCTTACTTATGCTGCAGAGAAAGCCCTTCCCGCAGTGGTTCACATCAAGTATGTACAGAACTCCAAGATCCAAACCGTAGAGGTGCAAGATCCGTTCAGTGATTTCTTCAGCGACCCATTCGGATTCTTCGGCACACCCAACGGCGGACGCCGCCAGCGTCAGATCCAGACCCAACCCCGCGAAGCCAGCGGCTCGGGTGTCATCATCTCAGACGATGGATATATCGTGACCAACAACCATGTGGTGGAGGGCGCAGATGAGCTGACCGTCACCCTGAATGACAACCGCGAATTCTCTGCCCGCATCATCGGCACTGATAAGACCACCGACCTCGCCCTCATCAAGGTTGACGGCAAGGGACTTCCCACCCTCGCCGTGGGCGACTCAGAGAAGCTGAAGGTGGGCGAATGGGTCATCGCCGTGGGCAACCCGTTCAACCTCAACTCCACTGTGACGGCAGGTATCGTCAGTGCAAAATCCCGCGGATTGGGCGCCAATGGCGTAGAGTCATTCATCCAAACAGATGCTGCCATCAACTCGGGTAACTCAGGCGGTGCCCTTGTCAACACCCAGGGTGAGCTGGTGGGCATCAACGCCATGCTCTACTCCCAGACCGGCAGTTATGCAGGTTATGGATTCGCTATCCCCACCACCATTATGAACAAGGTAGTGAGCGACCTGAAGAAATACGGCACCGTGCAGCGCGCTGTCCTCTCCATCGCCGGCGGTGACGCCCACACCTATATCGACAACGAAAAGCGCAAGGGCAACGAGGTGGACCTCGGAACCAATGAAGGTGTCTATGTGCAGAAAGTGGAAGACGGCGGAGCCGGTGCAGAAGCAGGTCTGACCGAGGGAGACGTGATCACCGCCATCGACGGAAAGAAGATCACCAAGATGTCTGAGCTTCAAGAATATTTGGCCGGCAAACGTCCGGGTGACAAAGTGAAGGTGACCTTCCTGCACAAGAAGACCAAGAAGGAGAAGACCGTGACGCTGAAGAACGCACAGGGCACCACCGACGTGGTGAAGACCGCTGACCTTGACCTGCTGGGCGCCAACTTCAAGCCCATCACTTCGGAGCAGAAAGAACAGCTGGGCATCAGCTACGGACTGGAAGTGACCAAGATCAACAAGGGCAAGCTGCAGGACGGCGGCATCACCAAAGGCTTCATCATCCAGACCGTCAACGACGAGCCGATGAAGACTGTGGATGACCTTCAGAAGATGGTCAAGGAATCCTCCACCAACAAAGAGCCAGTGCTCTACATCAAGGGCATCTATCCCACTGGCAAGCGGAAATACTTCGCCATCGACCTGAACGATTGAGTTAGCTCATAGTTCATAGTGCATAGAGACTAACAGCTAGCAAAACTGCGAACAAAAACGGACAAATGCGCAAATATTTGCGCATTTGTTTGTTGTTTCATCAAAATAATCGTATTTTTGCAGTCACTTAGAATAATACTACCATGAGACAACTGAAAATCACACAGTCGATTACGAATCGTGAGAGTGCATCTCTCGACAAGTATCTGCAAGAAATAGGGCGTGAGGAGCTGGTCACTGTTGAAGAAGAAGTGGAACTGGCCCAGCGCATCCGCAAGGGCGACCGCAAAGCCCTGGAGAAGCTGACACGCGCCAATTTGCGTTTTGTTGTCTCGGTAGCCAAACAATACCAGAACCATGGCCTCAGCTTGCCCGACCTCATCAACGAGGGCAACTTGGGCCTGATCAAGGCAGCGGAGAAGTTCGACGAGACACGTGGTTTCAAGTTTATCTCCTATGCCGTTTGGTGGATCCGGCAAAGTATCCTGCAAGCGATAGCAGAGCAAAGCCGCATCGTGAGGCTTCCCCTCAACCAGGTGGGTTCTGTGAACAAGATCATCAAGGTGCAGCACCAGTTGGAGCAGGCCAATGAGCGCCGGCCCAGTGTTGACGAGATAGCCGCCATTGTCGATCTGCCAGAGGACAAGATTGAGGATGCGCTGAAAGTGAACACCCGGCACGTCTCTGTCGATGCACCGTTCGCTGACGGTGAGGAAAACAGCCTGCTCGACGTTCTGCCCGACGATGACTCTCCCATGGCGGATGATGAGCTGGTGATGGAGTCACTGCGCAACGAGATCAACCGTGCGCTGCTCACTCTCAGCGAGCGGGAGCGCCACATCATCGAGGCTTTCTTCGGCATCAATCAACCGGAGATGACACTTGAGGAGATCGGTGACAAATTCGGGCTTACACGTGAGCGTGTGCGCCAAATCAAAGAGAAAGCCATCCGCCGGTTGAGGCACAACACAAAGAACAAATTGCTCAAGTCCTATCTAGGCAAATGAGCGTGCTGGAACACCCTTTTTTTTAAGGTATAAGGATTCATTTTACAAATGAGAAAAAACTTTTTTGCGATTACACTGCTGATCCTGATTCTCCATAGCATGGGAGTGTCAGGGAAAGTGCGCTGCACCCCTATTTATCTGTTTGGCACATCAGCCTCCTTCAATGACTCGATAGTCTATTTCACCGACATCCAGATACTTGACAGTGCGTGGATAGATGAGAAAACAGAGTTTCTGATCAACCGCAACGAGTATTCCAATCAGCTGAGGGAGCATTTCAATGCCACTGGGCACCCCAACCGCACCTGCCTGATTTCTTTCGCCACGTCGGAAAAGGAAATCCTCAAGAAATATGCAAAAATGCAAAAACAGTTTAAGGGAACGACCAAAAAGCCCAAGAACTATGCCATCCGCGAGATAGATGACGAGGAGTTTCATTTCAAGGCTATCAGGATGTACAATCTCGACGAGTCGGAGATAGTAACGAAAAACAGCAAGAAATCAGCCAAGAGGACAGAAAAGTCGAAGGCGAAAAAAGCCAAAGGCAAACTGAACGAGAGCCGTCAGCCTGCCGAGAGCACGCCTTCTCCTTCCATGCCTCCCCGCCGTTGAAAGCGGCCAACCACCAACAATCATTTTACATTATTACAGAATTCAGATGAGCAACGTAGAAACGAGGTACTTCTGCATCGCAGAGCATTACATGAGAATCACCTTTGCCAATCCAGAAGTCAACAACATGAAGTTGATACCCTCCTTCTTCCCTTTTATGTGTGAACCTGTTGCTGACGAGGACATCGTGCTGTCAGTCACTGTTGACGACAGTCTGAAGCCCATCAGCAAAGACAACCGGGAGCGACTTCGCGTATTTGAGACAGGCAACGGAGAAATCGTGGTAGACCTGGTCAAGAGCGGCGGTCAGCAGTTTATCTTCAAGGACATGGAGGGCAACGAGTGCTCTATGTTCCAGATCAACAAGGAGAACAACGAAGTGAAATGCGCCCTGGCCGGCAGACACGACAGGCGCGTCTTCGGCCTTCAGAACACGCTGATGCTCTCGTTTGCCATGGCCACCAGCTTGCACGACACCATTTTCGTCCATGCTTCGCTGATCAGACAAAACGGCTACGGCTATGCCTTCCATGCTCCCAGCGGAACAGGCAAGTCGACACAGGTGAGCATGTGGCTGCGCTATCTTCCCGGCTGCGACCTGATGAACGATGACAACCCCGTCATCCGCATCATCGACGGCACACCTTATATTTATGGCTCACCCTGGAGCGGCAAAACCCCTTGCTACCGCAGGATAAAAGCCCGTCTGGGAGCCATGACACGCATCGACCAAGATGACCACAATTGGGTGGAAAAGCTCAACCCCATCGAGGGATTCACGTCGGTCATCGCATCGTCCACATCAATCAGGTGGGATGTGAACATCTTCCGCCATGTGTGTGACACCGTGACCAAAATCGTGGAAACTACAGGCTGCTATATCCTTCACTGCCTGCCCAACCGCGAAGCTGCTGAAGTGTGCAATGCAGCCATCGCCGTGAAGCCATCAACAGAGGAGTGTTAGCCATGTCTGCCAGCAAGTCTTTCAAAAATTGGCTCCACCGCCATGATGGCGGCAAGCGGTTTGTCCCTTCTAAGGGGAAGCAAATTGAGAATGACAAATGGTTCCCATTCATCCTTGAATACTTCAATCAAGGCACCAAGACCATCACCATCAACCTCAAAGGTATCAGCATGCGCCCCTTCCTGGAATCAGACCGCGACAAGGCGCTGCTCGCCCCTGTGGGAAAAGTGAAGGTGGGTGACCCCATATTGGCCGAAATCGACCCAGGGCATTTCGTGCTTCATCGCATCGTGAGATTGGAAGGAGAGAACGTGACCCTCATGGGCGACGGCAACCTCACTTATGAGCATTGCAGACGCCAAGACCTGCGTGCCAGCGTGGTGGGTTTCTACCGCAAAGGCCGCACCCACCTTGACCGCACAGACGGCAGGAAGTGGAAAGTCTATTCATGGATATGGATGCGGCTGACCCCCATCAGGCGCTACCTGCTGGCTTTCTACCGCTATATATGGCTCAACATCTTCAGACCCAAGCCACCCAAGCAGGCATAGATGGTTAAGGAG
>CAMZHP010000030.1 GCA_947306845.1 uncultured Prevotellaceae bacterium | reverse complement strand
GGCCGAGGCCATCGGAGTACATATTACGTAACTTTTAGGGATTTTATAGATTAATTCAAAACAAAAGTTCGGTCATTGGAGAACCATCCGATGACCGAACTTTGTTGAAATAATAGAAGAATCACATAACTCCCTCATCACGGAGGCGAACCTGCCATTTCCAAGCAGATGCAAGTACATCCTCTATCGGAGTGTCGGCTTTCCAACCGAGTACCGTGTTGGCCTTATCCACATTGCCCCATACTTTCTCGATGTCACCTTCCCTGCGTGGAGCAAAGGTCCAATTCAGTTTGACCCCTGTGGCTTTCTCAAATCCTTCGACTACCTCGAGTGTGGAAAGTCCGCGCCCTGTTCCGATATTGAAAATCTCCACCGGATCGGTCTCTTTCTCCAACACACGTGTCATGGCTGCAACATGAGCTTTAGCCAAATCTACCACATAGATATAGTCACGAATGCAAGTACCATCAGGGGTGTTGTAGTCATTACCAAACACCTTGAGTTCCTTGCGGATGCCGATCGCTGTCTGAGTAACAAATGGAATGAGATTCATTGGGACGCCCAAAGGCAGTTCGCCTATCAAGGCGGTAGGATGTGCACCAATAGGGTTAAAATATCTGAGAATGACTGATTTAATCTTTGCGCCGCTGTGGATATAGTCCTGTATGATCTCTTCATTGATCTGCTTGGTGTTTCCATAAGGACTAAGAGCCTTCTGGATGGGCGCTTCCTCTGTTACGGGAAGGTTCTCCTCAGATGGCTGCCCATAGACGGTGCAGCTTGATGAGAAGATGATTCCTTTGACATCATATTTGGGCATCAGCTCAAGCAGATTGATCAAGCTATTGATATTGTTTCTGTAATAAAGAAGCGGTTTTTCAACGCTCTCCCCCACCGCCTTACTTGCGGCAAAATGGATGATTCCCTCGATGCCTGGGTATTTGGAAAAGACACCCTCAAGGGCAGTCAGGTCACAGCAATCTACCTGTTCAAAGGCCGGGCGTTTGCCTGTAATTTGCTCAATGCCATCTATAACCTCAATTTTGGAATTGGACAAATTGTCCACGATGACGACATCATAACCAGCTTCCTGAAGTTCAACGGTAGTGTGCGAACCGATAAAACCGGTGCCACCCGTGACAAGAATTGTTTTTTTCATATTTCAAAGTTTAATTGAACGATCAGTCGAGTCCGAAGAGAACTTTCAAACCTCCGTCTACTCCTGAAAAGCCCATGAATGCAAGACTGAGAAGACCGGCTGTTACAAGTACGATGGCCATGCCGCTCATGCCCTTGGGTACCTTCACCAGCGAGAGTTGCTCACGCAATCCGGCAAACACAGTGAGTGCCAATGCAAAGCCCAATGCAGTGGAGAAGGCATATACCACAGCCTGGAGAAGATTGAAGTCTTTCTGGATGACCAGGATGGCCACACCAAGGACCGCACAGTTGGTAGTGATGAGTGGAAGGAAGATACCCAGAGCCTGATAAAGACTGGGAGACACTTTCTTGAGCACGATTTCCACCATCTGAACAAGCGATGCGATGACCAGGATGAAAGCCAATGTCTGGAGATACTGCAACCCCATGGGATTGAGCACATAGGTCTGCACGAGGAAAGTGACCACGGTGGCAAGGGTCATCACGAATGCTACAGCTGCCCCCATTCCCAATGCTGTGTCAACTTTCTTGGAAACGCCGAGGAACGGACAAATTCCCAAGAACTGAGACAGGACGATGTTGTTGACAAAAATGGCTGATATGAATATTAAGATATATTCCATGGTTTATCCTTTCTTGAGTTTGTTGACAATAGCGATGATGTATCCCAAGGTAATGAAAGCCCCCGGAGGCAAGACGAACACAAGAATGTTAGTGACCTCAGGAAGCAACACGAATCCAAAGATGGAACCAGCCCCCAGCAATTCACGTACGATGCCAAGGATGGTGAGCGCCATGGTAAATCCAAGGCCGATGCCGATGCCGTCGAACATGCTTGCCAGTGGATTGTTCTTGCATGCGAAAGCCTCTGCACGTCCTAAGATGATGCAGTTGACCACAATCAAGGGAATGAAGAGTCCCAAAGCCTTATCCACCTCAGGCAGGTAAGCTTTGATGCACATCTGAAGAATGGTTACGAAAGATGCGATAACTACGATGAAAACCGGTATGCGCACTTTGTCTGGTGTGATGCTCTTGATGCAAGAGATCACCACATTGGAACAGATAAGCACAAACATAGTTGCCAAACCCATGGAGAGTCCGTTGATAGCAGACGTCGTGGTGGCAAGTGTAGGACACATACCCAGCAGGAGCACGAAAATCGGGTTCTCCTTGATAAGTCCGTTGGTAAGGATCTTGAAATTGTTCATCATGTGCCTCCTTTACTGATTAATTGCGACTTTCTTTGTGGCACCCGACTGGGCGTCCGTATTTTTCTTCATATACACATCATAGGCTTGGTTGACAGCCTTAAGAAAAGCTCTAGACGTGATGGTAGAAGCAGTGATGGCATCCACATCTCCACCATCCTTGCTGACGGTGAGCGGAGTGGCAGGGTTCTTACCGATGATACTTGCCTTTCCGTCTTTCTGGAACCAAGAATCCGCCTTGGCACCTAGTCCCGGAGTCTCTGCATGCTGCAGCAAAGTATATCCTAAGATTTCACCCTTTGGATTGAATCCAACAAGAATTTTGAGATCTCCTCCGAAGCCCATCGTTGTGGACTCCACTGCAGCCCCTAGCTCCTTGCCAGAGGCATCGGAAGCCTTGTGAATGATAAACACACACTCCTTGTTGTCAATGGTTTCACAGATGGTATCATTGGCTGTAACGGTGAGGTTGTCACTCATCATGACCGCCTTGATGCCGTCGGAAAGTGTCTTTTCAGCTTGCTGGCTGATTGGTCCCTTGGTGATATGGTTGACGTAGGCCAGTATGGCACCCATGACAAGAGCGACGCACACCAGGACTCCCACCATATTGACTAATGTTGACTCCAGCTTTTTCATTTGCTAACTACCTCCCCGAATCGTTTAGGTTTGACGTATGTATTGATCAGCGGAGTGAATGCGTTCATGATCAAGATTGCGAACGACATACCCTCTGGATAAGAGCCCCAGTTGCGGATGATGACAGTGAGCAGTCCGATACACACACCATAGATAAGCTGTCCTTTGTGTGTCATCGGAGAAGTCACGTAGTCTGTAGCCATGAAAATGGCTCCAAGCATCAAGCCACCACTCAGGATAGCAGAGAACGGGTCAGCATAAACAGGACTTGTAAGATGTAGCAATCCACAGAAGACAAACACCGTAGCCAGTATGCTCACCGGAATATGCCATGTGATAATTTTCTTCCAAAGCATGTATGCCAGTCCGATCAGCAGTGCCAAAGCACATACCTCACCGATGGTGCCAGCACCTTCAGGCACATTGCCCAGCAACAATGTCAGCGAGTCAGGCAATTTGTCGAGGTATGAAGCATCCCCCTCCTTGATTGCCATTTTCATCAAGCTCAACGGTGTTGCCCCTGTTGTAGCATCTGCATAGCTGCCCAACTGTCCGATCACTGGCCATGAAGTCATCTGTGCTGGAAAAGACACGAGCAGGAAACACCGGCCAACGAGGGCAGGGTTGAAGGGGTTGCACCCCAGTCCGCCAAAAGTCATTTTTCCGATACCTATGGCCACCAGCGCACCGATGATGATGATCCAGAGTGGCAAATTGGATGGCAGGTTGAAACCAAGCAGCAGACCAGTGAGGATGGCCGATCCGTCGGAGATTGACGGTTGTCGTCCCATCATATATTTTGTGATGACCCATTCGAAGAACACACAAGCAGCGACACTCACGGCACACACGACAGCCGAGCCAAGTCCGAAATAAAGGAATGAGACAAGGAGGGCGGGCACCAGAGCAATGATCACTCCATACATATTACGCTCAACGGAATCCGATCCATGAGCATGCGGAGACAGAGATACAATGAATTTTCCCATTTCGATATTTTTTTATTTCTTAGCATTCCGGGCTCTGATGATACCCATAACAGTAGACTTGCCCAATCGTATGTTGTCAAGCAGAGGACGATGGGCAGGACAGGTGAACATGCAAGAGCCACACTCGATGCACGAAGTAATGTCCTCTGCTTCTGCCCGTTCCCAAAGATGTAGCGAAGAAACCTGTGCGAGCAGATAAGGTTCCAATCCCATAGGACATGCGCTTACGCACTTGGCGCAGCGGATGCATGGCTGTGGTTCCTTTCTCACCGCTTCCTCTCCGCTAATGATGGTGACACTGTTGGTACCCTTGCATACAGGCACATCCACAGAGGTGAGCGCCTTGCCCATCATGGGTCCTCCAGCAAGCACTTTGTTGTCGCCTTCGGGCAAGCCTCCACAGGCCTCAATAAGGTCTTTCATCGGCGTGCCCATACGTACCAGGAAATTTCCCGGGCTTTGGAGCTGCTTGCCTGTGACGGTAGTATATCTCTCAAACAATGGTTTGTTTTTCATCACTGCCTCATAGACAGCAAATGCAGTACCCACATTCTGGACGATGGCACCCACATTGACCGGGATGGCTGGAGGGGCAGGCACCTGTCTCTGAATGACAGCATCCACAAGTTGTTTCTCTCCGCCCTGTGGATATTTCTTGGCCAGCGGCACCACCTCAATGTTATTCATGCCTTGTGTTTTTTGCTCAAACAAGGCAATGGCAGCAGGCTTGTTGTCCTCTATGCCGATATACCCTTTGTCCACCTTCGCAGCCTTCATGAGCAGTTGGGTACCGACAAGAATTTCATCGGCGTGCTCCATCATGAGTCGGTAGTCAGCCGTGATGTAAGGCTCACACTCCACGGCATTGATGATGACACATTCGGCCTTGGCAGTCGGTGGAGGGGTCAATTTGATAAACGTGGGGAATCCCGCACCTCCCATACCTGTGATGCCGGCATTCTTGACTTTCTCCACAATCATTTCTGGAGTAAGTTCTGGATGATTCTCCAAAGTCTCCAACTTGTCGGAGCGGTCGATGCTTTCCTCCCAGTCATCACCTTCTACTTTAATAATAATCGATGGTTTGAGATACCCAGTGGCATCAATCGCGTTGTCTATCTTCAGCACCGTTCCCGACACAGAAGAGAAAATCGGAGCCGACACAAATCCTCCAGCCTCAGCGATCATTGTTCCCACTTTCACTTTATCTCCTCTGGCCACCACCGGCTTTGCGGGAGCACCTATGTGCTGTGACAGCGGGAAGATAGCCTGTTGAGGCAATGCAGCCGGCACTGTTTTGACCTCGGAGGACAATTTGTTTTCCTCAGGGTGCACACCACCCATGCTAAATGTTCTCAGTTTCATGCTTTCTCCTCCTTTTCTGTGATGATGGTTTTAGCTGGCTCCACCTCGGCTGGCTTCTCCTTCCTTGGCGGGAAATTCAATGCGACAATTGAACCCGTCGGGCACACAGCTTCGCACTTGCGGCATAGACGGCACTTCTTTGGGTCGATGTAGCTGAGGTTGGCTGTTACCGTAATGGCTTCAAATTTACATTCCTTAGCACACTTTCCACATCCTATGCATGCAGCCTTGCAGTTTTTCTTAGCCACAGCACCCTTGTCTTTGTTGACACATCTTACATAGACACGTCTGCTCTTGGGGCCTTTCTTTCTCAGTTCGATGATGTGTCGTGGACAAGCCTTCACACAAGCCCCGCAAGAGGTGCATTTCTCCTCATCCACCTCCGGCAGTCCAGTTTCCTCATTGATGACAATCGCACCAAACTGGCATGCAGCCACACAATCGCCACAGCCAAGGCATCCATAGCCACATCCGGTTTCTCCTGCACCGCACGAATTCATGGCGGCACATGTTCTCAGGCCATTGTAAGTCACGATTTTGGGTCTGTTCTCACAGGAGCCGTTGCATCTGACCACAGCGACCATCGGCTCGGTGTTGGCCATGGCCATTCCGAGCAAGTCAGCAACTTTGGTCATGACCTCTGCCCCTCCGACCGGACAACTGAGCCCTTCGATGGAACCTGCATCAGCACCCTTGACCAAAGCATCAGCCAAGCCCGAACATCCAGGATAGCCACATCCTCCGCAATTGGCACCAGGCAGCACTTCCTGCACTTTTGCCAAACGGGGATCTTCTTCCACAGCAAACTTCTTGGAGCAGAAAAAGAGAATCAGTGCTGCTATCAGCGCTATTCCTCCAAGAACGATTACTGCACTTAAAATAAAGTCCATCATGTTTGTTTTAGTTTGTTATTGAATTAATTCTCTATGACAAAAGCAAATTTCCTGGCAAGTTTTCCCCTCAGCAAGAAGACAGCCACATAATATGGAACCAAACTTGCGACACCTGTCAGCGCGGCAAGTCCGTCCTTACCTGTCATCCACCTCACAGCCACCATGGTGAAAATCAGCACCACTAATGGAATGCCAAAGGCGAGCATCACGGCATCACGTCCATTTCTTTCCGACATGGCAACGACCACAGTATCACCCACTTGATGCCGTTCTGCCGCTTCGGGGTCATCGACCTCCACCATCTTTTCCTTGCTCTCGGCTGCACTGCAGTGAGCGGCTGCCTTGCATGCAACACAGGCAGAAGTCTGCATGATACGCACAGACACCCTTCCACCCTCGATGGCTTCGACAATCCCCGTATGAGATATTTTGTTCATCATAATACCACTGCAAAAATACCAAAAATAATTGGTTCCGCCAATTAAATCAGGCAGATTGTTGCGTGGATTCTATGAAATCGTTTTCGTAGTTCATTTGATCCTCACAACTCTGATGCCATCACTTGAGGTTTGTTTTTGAAGATACTGGTACAGTGTCATGGATTCATCCACCACTTTCTTATGCAAGGAAGAGGCGTTCATAAGATGTAGCTGCCCTTTGTGCCAAACAGCAAAACCAACATGTGATATATCGAGTCCGGCTTTGTTGGTGACAATACCAATGATATCTCCATCCTTAATGTATTTCTTGTATTTTCCGGAGTCTTTGAGTTGTGCCTTAGGAATGAAGACAAAAGAAGTCTCATTCACCTTTTCTTCCATCTTTCTGATGGCAGGCAACCATTCCTTGTGGGCATTGAGCATCTTGTATGAAGAGACATGCGTGGTCATGTAATCAACCTTTGGCTTTCGTTTCTGCGACAGGGGGGCTGGTGGAAGCTCGATGTCAGAGAGCAACGACTCTCTGATGTTGTCTGAAATCCAATAAGTGAAATAGTGCTGGCGTGTGGTATAGGCTACTTTTCCATTGACATATCTCACATGTGACAAGACTTGGCAAAAATCCTGAAAAGAAGTGAGATGTCTTCTCGTACAAATGGCGAGTACCATCACATTTTCAACATAAGTCGTACAGTCAAGCCCTTCAGTATTAATGACGAGCCGTTCGTCGAGTTCCTGGTCAAGCGTATATGCCACATACGGTTTTCCCAGAAACTTCCTGGCATAGAAGAGAACGATGTCTGCATCCTTTCCGAGTTGGCTTCCCTCTTTCAGCAAAGTCACAATCTTTGCGCTATCTCCCTTATTGACAATTCTTACATCCCATCCAGGCTTGGCAACAGTCCCATTGTCAGTCTCTTTTTCTGAAGCCCTTGCCTCTTGATTTCCGCACGACATCAGCATGACAGCAGCCATTACCGTCACCACCATTCTGCTTATCATTTTATTCCTCATTTTTACGATGTGTTTTTTTACGTCCGAAATTTAACCCGATATAGACATTGATATTACCGAAATAATTGTTGGTTTGGAACTGTGATTTGCGGTAGTTGTAGGAATGAACGATACCATAAGTCCCAAAATACCATTTTGAGTTGTTCCAAATCAAACCGAACCTTCCCACTCCGTCGATATTGAAATTGGTGAACGAGAAGTCTCTAAGCATGGAGAAGTCCACCCACCTGTCACCCGTAGAATGCTTGTATCCCAAGGCAACAGACAACGAGACCGACAATAGCCAATTGGTAGAAAAAACCCAATTGTAACCATATCCAGCCGACACCGAAATATCCGTATATTTGATATCCTTGAACATCAGGCCACTGTCTAGTTTCTCTGCCGTCTGTGGAGAAACTTTCCCTACAGCCTTCCTAAGTTTGTCTTCATCCAGCGTGAGTGAATGACGTGTGTATCCTCCTCCAAACATGAACGATCCTGCACTCTTTCTTTGGCATGTGCTCTGACTGAAAGCGGCAGGATATGAGAATTTCCTGTGATTGGGAATGTAATAGGCATTAAGGCCTGTGATGGAAACGTTGAGTCCATCAAACGGAATACCAGAAACCGTGTCGGTGGGGGTATCATCATTTAAATTGATGGATCGAATCCGATAGTCCTTGCCTGAGTTTCTCAAAAAAAAGTCCAACCCAAACATGGAGGTGTAAACACTGAGATCAAGTTCTTTCTTCTTATTGGCACTGATGTATGCCAGGTCAACGGTATATCCCCAGAACAAGACACTCCAACCAATATAGGGGCCAATCTTGATTCTCGCATCAGGTGCGAGATCAATGGTTTGTCCGCTCTTGCTCCTGAGTCTATATGATTCAAAAGAGTAAGTGGACATCAGGGTCGTGGTAAACTTATAATGCTGTGGCTCGATATAAGACGTGTCCACATTGTTGAACTCCTTGATGATATTCAAGGCACCATCCCATGTTTTTCTGAAGAAGTTGCGTTTGACAGGAATACTGTCATTTTCTGCCAGCATCATAGCCGGCATCAACCATAGAATCCATATCAAGCACAACCTTCCCATTAAAATTTTCCCAAAATACGGTCGAGCACCCAATTGACAGGAGTAGCCGACACACTGGTGCATGTGCAGATGTCCAATCCCTGCAGATGATGGATGACCGCCTCGATGATGGGAAGCTGGACATACGGAGGATTGGGCACTGTGATTTGTGTCTCGCCTTCGCTTGTCACCAACTGGATGGGTTTGTATTCAAACACTGAGAAGCTGACAATGCCTTTGTCTCCGATGACCTCTATTCTATCCTCGCGTGCTGCCTCATGACCGACAAAGCACCATGATCCGCTGCCAGGAAGACCGTTCTCAAATTTAAAGCAAGCACTGAGAGTGTCCTCCGGCGAATAGAGCCCCCCTCTATTGGCACATATACCCTTTGCATCCACGATGACACCAAAGAAATCCTGCAGCAAATCCAGCTGATGGGGAGCGAGGTCATAGAAATAGCCCCCTCCGGAGATTTCCGGTCTAAGCCTCCATGGCAGCTGTTCCGGCGCGGCATAGTCGATGACTCTTGGCGGGCATGCGAATCTCACCTGTACGTTGATGATTTTGCCAATGACACCGTTCTTGACAATGTCCTTTACACGCTGAAAATAGGGAAGATACCTTCTATAGTACGCTACGAAACAAGGCACACCTGTCTGCTCGCTGACTCTGTTGACCCTTGCGCAATCCTCATAATTGGAAGCCAGTGGTTTTTCCACATACACGGGTTTGCCCGCTTTCATGGCCATGATGGCATAGGTGGCGTGACTGGATGGTGGAGTAGCAATGTAGACAGCGTTGACATCGGGGTCGTCGATGAGCTGCTGTGCATCGGTGTACCATCTGCCGATATGATGTCTCTCTGCATAGGACCGGGCTGTTTTTTCCGTTCTGCTCATGACCGCCACCACGCTCGATCCCTCCACATCACTGAAGGCTGGACCGCTTTTAATCTCGGTCACCTCACCACAACCTATAAATCCCCATCTGATGTATTTCATTTTCAATTCATTTTTTCTCTTCCAACATAAAAGCTTTATTGCTGTATTCACATCCACAATATTGTTGGTTGTAGAAAGCGAACTGCCGCAACAGTTGATTTCTACGCTCATACAGTCCGCCTTTTCGCCAATTCTGTGCCCAGAACAAAGTTCCTTCCACCTCATGCTGAGCTTTCATGCCTGCCTGAGTGATTTGCTCAAGGTCTTTCCAGCGCGATGATGCCAAGGTTGTGGTGAACGTGCGTATCCCCATCTCGGCCGCTTTCTCAGCTGTAGCCTTCAGTCTCATCTCAAAGCACTTCAAGCAACGTTTGCCCCGCTCCGGTTCGTTTTCCAAGCCTCTCACACATTCACGCCAGCCCTCATAGTCGTAATCGCCGTCAATCCATGGAATGTGGAGTGTATCAGCATGTCGCTTGCTTTCCTCCTTTCTTATCACATATTCTTCCCAAGGATATATATTGGGATTGAAATAGAAAATGACTGGCCTCACATCATGACTGAGCATCCACTCCACGATGGCCGAGGAGCACGGTGCACAACAGGCATGGAGCATCACCTCACCAACCCCTTCTGGCTTGACTATGGCAGGTAAAAGGTTCTTTCCCATCACTTTTATCCCATCTATTTCCCAAAGACCTTTATTCCCTTTCCGTCTGGCAAAGTCACGATGCGGGCACCACGTTTTGAAGAAGAAATACGTCTGCCGTTCCAGTCATAGACCTTCCCTTTGAAGACATGGTCTTTGACAGGCGTCTCCAGATGGTCAGCATCATCCATTTCCCGAATAGCAAAAAAATAGGAATTACCTTCAGCGCCAACAAATCCCCGTTTCTGCATGTAATCAGCCGTCTTTCCTGGCAGGACATACAGCACACATTGTCTCGCCACATCACCCTCTTTGTCCCTAAAAGCTTCTGAGGATATCATGGCATCGTCAGGAGAAGAGTAACAACGGAGGGCTTTCAGACCAGAGCAACCGTCAACGAGCAGGGCGCCAAGCCTTTCCACACCACGGCCCAAGGTAATCAAAGAAGCTCCTGCACAGAAGAAAGCACCGTCACCCACCTTCTTTACACCATCGCCCAAATAGATATTCTCCATCGAAGAGCCTGCAAAGGCAAAAGGGGCAACACTATCAACGGTCTGCGGCAGTACCGTATGGCTGATATTGCAGGGAACATAACAAATCACCTTCCCCGTCTTGTCATACAGCATACCCGACTCGTTTGTCATATAATGCTCACTCTGATCACTGACATTCAAAAGTGCTGTCTGAAAGAGGAATGCGCCACCTTCTATCTCGTCCATGGTTGATGGGAGGTTCATCGTGACCAAAGCAGGTTCTTCTCCCAAAACGCTAGCAAAGGCTCCGAATCTCAGTGTACGTAGACCTTCATTCAGGTGTACATCAGCCAGCGAATGGCAGCCAAAGAAAGCTAAGGTGTCAATGACCTGCAGGGATGCCGGCATGGAGACGGATTGCAGGTCCGAAGCCATACAGAAAGCATAGGGTGACACACGGCTCACTCCCTCGGGTATCTCATATTCTGTGGCTTGGTATGAGGGAGGGAAAGCCAGCAGAGAGTCCCTGCCAGAGGAAAAGAGCACACCTTCCCATGAAGAAAAATAGGGATTGCCTGGTGTGACGTTGATGTTGGCGAGGGATGGAGAATTATAAAACAGGACTGGAGAGAACTCCCTGAATCCTTCACCTAATGTGATGCCCTTCAACAGATTGTCTCCCAAGATAGCAGCATTGTCGAGGGTTGTTACTGCATTGCCCAAGAACAATTCCTCCAATGCTTTCATATTCTGGAAGGCACCTTCCTCTATCACAGACACCATATCTGGTACATCCAAAGATTTGATGCTAGAACAACCATAAAAAGCGCCAAAACCAATCCGCTCCACATCGGCAGGTATCAACACCTCTTTTAAAGATGTACACATTGCTAACGCCAGGGTGTCGATGGAAATGATATCCATTGGCAACAGCAACTCCTCCAATTGGGTGCAATTGTAGAGGAAACCACTGCCAAAATGACCTTCCTGGGTAGAAAAGCCCACACCATACATGGACAGATACACCTCAGGTGATGCTACGACGTTTGCGTTGGTCAAGTCCAATATTTTGAGCTGTCCACCTGTAGGGGTATCCAAATCTCTCACACCACACATCTCTCTGATGAACATCATGTCTGTTCCGTTGATGGGGCCGTTGACTTTCATCGAACCTATCGTAGAAACGGCATCTTCTGCTACCGCCTCGACAGTTTCTTTCAATGTGCCACCTTGAAAAACAGACACATATAAGTCATATTGAGCCATCACCTGCAAAGTGAGCAGCCATGAGCAAACTGTTGCCAAAAATCTGTAAGCCATATTCATGTTAGGTTTTCTTTCATTATAAATCTTCTGTTTTCCCCGACGGAGTCAACCTCGTGTCATTTGTTTGAAATCACTCTGCAGAGAGTACTATCTCTGAGGCCATCCCTGCCTGTTTATTCTTAGATACTTCGCTTACCCTGACGGAGATATCACCTTTAATCTTCCCCGCCTGCACAACCATTACCAACTGCCCATGAAAGAGCCGCATGAAGGGTTGTGTGAAAGGTTCCAGAGAAGTGGCGTCACCATTGCAGGCCGCCTTGAACATGCCTGCTCCACTGACCTCAAAAGCGAGCTGCCGGTCATCGTCAGGCACCAGGTTGCCGTCCTTATCCACCATGCTGACTGTGATGAACGCAAGGTCATTGCCGTCGGCCATAATTGCTTTCCTGTCGGCTTCCAACTTCAAGGCAGCTGGTTTTCCTGCCGTCCTTACGGTCCTCTCATCCACGGCTTGTCCTTCGTTGTTGTATGCAACAACCTTTATCTCGCCTGGTTCATATCTTACATCATTCCACCTCAGTCTGTATCTGTCAAGCCTCGACGAAGGATTTTTGGATATGCGCCCCTGGCTAATGCCATTGACAAAAAGCTCTGCCTCTGGCCAGTCTGTGTAGCAGTATACAGGCGTTACCTTTCCCACTCTTCCTGGCCAGGTCCAATGAGGCAAGATATGCAAGGTGTGCTGTTGCTTGTTCCACTTGCTCCTATAGAGATAATACCTGTCTTTTGGGAGTCCAGCCAAGTCACAGATGCCGAAATAGCTGCTCCTCGAAGGCCAATACTCATCATAGGGAGTCGGTTCACCCAAATAGTCATATCCTGTCCACACAAACTCTCCGATAACCCATGGATAATCATCCTGCATACACCAGTCATCGTCTGGCAGGTTGCTCCAAGAGCAATATTCGGTGTCATAACTGGAACATTGCCCGTCGGCATACACAGCATGATCAGACACCTCAACGGGGAATTTGTAAACGCCTCTGGAGCTCACCGTTGATGCCGTCTCCGATCCCAACAAGAACCCTTGAGGCAACTGCTTGATATTGTTCGTATATTTGTGTACCCTATAATTGAATCCTGGCACATCCATCACCTGGGCAAACCCAGATTTCAAAGCAGCTTCTGCCCTATCCATACCTTGTGTGACAGGACGTGATGGATCGAGATCATGGCAAATCTGTTGCAGATGTTTTGAGATATCCCTGCCTTCTTCACTCCATTGTTCGGGAATCTCGTTTCCTATGCTCCACATAACGATGGACGGATGATTGCGGTGGCATCTGACGAGGTTCTCCATGTCACGGTCGCTCCATTCTTTGAAAAACCTTGCATATCCATTCTTGCATTTGGGATAAATCCACATGTCGAAGCTCTCTGCCATGACCATCATTCCCATAGAATCACAAACTTCCATCTGCATGGTTGAAGGCATGTTATGCGCCGTACGGATAGCATCGCATCCCATTTCCTTCATCGTGCGAATTTGCCTGACAAGTGCGGCTTTATTGACCGCCGCTCCCAAAGGTACTAAATCATGGTGCAGGCACACCCCCTTGATTTTGCGTGTTTGTCCATTTAACTGGAATCCGACATCCTTTCCCACAGCCACCGTTCTGATGCCCACCTTGATCTTTTTCTCATCCACTAGCTGAGTCTGATGATAGAGTCGTGTCTCCATTAAATATAAATAAGGTGACTCTGGAGACCACAAATGTGGTTTTGCTACATGCAGGCGGTCGGCGTATTTGCCATCCTTTCCAAGGGGAGCATGGCTATGTGCCACGATTGTTCCCCTCTGATCGCGCAGAGCCACATCAACCGCCCAATAACCATCCTGATAGTTGCCTTTTGCCCCTGCCTTCACATCTATGGCAGCAACATTATTCTCTACTGTTACTGTACGGAAATAGGTTTCCCAGTCATCAAGCATGGCCTGTTGGCCAATCATCAATGTCACCGGTCTGAATATACCACCTCCCGGATACCATCGGCTACTTTCCTCCAAATTGTTGAGTGATACCTCAATGAGATTGCGCCCTGCGTGAAGATAGGGTGTTGCCTCTACCCGGAACGCATTGTAGCCATAGGCCCATCGTCCCGCCACTTGACCATTGATGCGCACAATAGGTTCACTCATTGCTCCATCAAACATCAAAAGGGCGGTAAGTGGTTTTTCTTCTAACTCTATTACCTTTTTATATATCCCTTTTCCAATCCAAGGCAATGCTCCGGAACGCCCAGACTTCTCTGTTTTCTCTTTTTCACCGTTTTGTTCAATGGCCACGAATTGCAAATCCCATTTTTTGTCGAATGGTCCGGCTATGGCCCAATCATGAGGAACGGTTACTTCCTGCCATTCCACACTGTCCCTGGAAAACATCCATCCCTCAGAAAGAAGGAATTCTTTTCTCATCTGTGCATGGCTCATGAAAGGGGTGCCAAGCATGGAGGCTATCAGGAATAAGATCAAGTGTCGTCTCATAGAACTAATTGTTTTTGCAAAATTAAGCATTTTTTTTCACCCTGCCATCAATCCATCATGAAAAAATTCGTCATTACGTTTGTCATGATGATAACGTAAAAAAGTCTACAAAATTTGCCTTATTCAATCGATTACGCAGTTAAATTTTATAAAATTTGTTAAATTTAAAATTGTGTGGGCACACAGCTCGAAGACGTAAAAAAAATCTACTTAAAAACCTTTGGCCTTTAATAAAAATGATTTACCTTTGCATCGTTATCCTGAAAACAATCTTTTTACCTTAAAAAAAACTAATACCTATTGAAGATTCGAAGCGGTCGCCTGAGAAGGTCATCGCTTTTTTTATTGTCTTTTTATTAAATTGTTCTACCCAATGTAATCATACGCTCACCCTATGTGATTGGCTTCCTTTCAGTGAAACAATTCAATAGATGGATGGAAGGAAGCCACTGATTGTTTAAAATCTGTTAAATATCTTTATAATTCGTATTTCAAGAATCCTGGATTGGGGAAAAAGTAGTAATTTTGCAGCCGATTTAGTCCGTGGAGGCTCCAACAAGTGTCGGCACGAAGCCGTCCGCCTTGCGGAAAAACCTGTTATTTCATTATTAAATGTACGCAATTGTAGAAATCCAGGGTCAACAGTTCAAAGCTGAGCAGGGCAAGAAATTGTTCGTCCACCACATGAAGGATGTGGAGGAAGGTCAGTCTGTTGAGTTTGAGAAAGTGCTCCTCGTAGACAATGACGGAGCAGTAACCGTAGGTGCTCCCACAGTATCAGGAGCGAAAGTAGTATGTGAAGTGGTGAAGCCACTTGTTAAGGGTGACAAAGTAATTGTCTTCAAGATGAAGCGCCGCAAGGACTCCAGGAAGAAGAACGGCCATCGTGCCCAGTTCACCCAGGTAGAAATCAAATCAATTATCGGCTAAAAATCAGGAGGACTAAGAAATGGCACATAAAAAAGGTGTAGGTAGTTCGAAGAACGGCCGCGAGTCAGCAGCACAGCGACTTGGCGTTAAGATTTGGGGTGGCCAGCGTGTGGTCGCAGGCAATATCATTGTTCGTCAGCGTGGCACGAAGCACAACCCCGGGCAGAACGTAGGTATTGGTAAAGATGACACATTGTTCGCACTTGTCGACGGCATTGTGAATTTCCACAAGGGTGCCCGTAACAAGAGTGTTGTGTCTGTAATACCTGACGCTCAGGCATAAACTATTGCAAACTTATTCCAAACAAAAGAATCCCACTTCAGCAATGAGGTGGGATTTCCATTTTTGGCCAATCTCCTATTTATGAACCAATAGGGGCCAGTTATATCTGATATTTGTTTTGTTTTCCCGTTCTTCTTGTGGGCTTTGTGTTGACTCCAGCATATCCGCCCGACTCATTCACACCAAAAGAACCATCAGAAAGTGCCACACCAGCATAGTCCTCATACCTGCTGCGCACCTTGTCGACATAATCGTGTGTCTCCGTTCCTCTCATATAGCCATATTTAACCACCGCATCCCTATAATACATCGGCTGGCTTAGTTTTAGGATATACTCTGCCACCTCAGCCCAAATATATGGGTCACCACCATTTTTTTCAGTCAGCGCCATGGCATCTCTCACATGCCCAGGCCCTCCGTTATAGCTCGCCAGAACGAAATTCATTCTTTCTTCATTATCGGGCACATCCCGGTAAAGCATGGTGAGTTGGTTGACAACTTTGGCAGCCGCCTCCACGTTCAACTTGGGATCAAAGATTTTCTCCACGGGAAGCCCTACAGCCTCGGCAGTTTCAGGCATGATCTGCATCAGTCCGCATGCTCCGGCCCAAGACCTTGCCTTAGGATCAAAACATGATTCCTGATAACAAATGGCAGCCAACAACCTCCAGTCAGTGCTTGCCACCTGTGCATAGGTTTTGAAAAGTTCATCCCATTGAGAGATGACGCCGGTCTTTCTATCCAGGAACGGCTCATACTCATGACACTGCACTCCACCCATGTTCTCGATGAACGACTGCTTCTCCTTGACCTCAGCAAGCATGTCAGGGACATACCAATCGTCTATTTTCTTGGCCAGTTCTTTGGAATACTTCATCACAGCCCATCGTGCGTTGTCCACTTGAGGACCACAGAAAATCAAGCTGTCGTTTCCCTGCACCTCTTTACTGATGGGCATTAAAATAAGGTCAGCATCTCCGTTGCGTAGCTTGGTCACCATCTCAAGAGTATCGGCACATTCCTCCACTTTAAGCTCCACCCCCAGTTCACTGGCCAATTTCTCACCCAGGAGATAATGATGTCCCAATGTTGCTTTATTATAGGTGAAATAAGTCTCCTCTCCTGAGATAGAAAGTGCTCTGAGCTGACCGCTTTGAAGAATCTCCTCCAATGAATACTGCTCCATGGTGTCAGCATCCGCCTCGGCCACAGTGCCCCAAGGTGTCATAGCCACAGAATCGTTATCCTCTTTTTGCGTGCATGCCACCAAGAATAGTAGAACAAAAATCCATGCGTATTTTTTCACAATGCTGATCATTATCTTAAAAACAACTACAAGTATAAATCGCAATACGTTTGCAAATGTAAGCATTTTTGCCGAACCGACAAAATGTTTCACCAAGGTTTACGATTTATTAACTCATGAAGGGTTGCTTGTCGCTCGTGAAAAAAACAATTCAATACCGGACGATTATTGAGAAATAAGTGTTTTTCCCCAAAAAATAGGAGTCAGACCGCATTTTTTTTGCAAAAAAGTCCTATATCCCATTTTTTTTGATTACTTTTGGCCAAACTTATTTAATACCTTAAACCTATGACTGCTTTAATTTCCGTCATTCCTATTCTGTTGCTCATTGTATTGATGATGGGCTTCAAAGTGTCCGGCTACAAGAGTGCGATGATCACCCTTGTCGTAACCATCCTGTTGGCCCTATTTGCTGTCCCGGCGATGGGCATTCTCCCTGAGAAGTTTGCTGGTGTGTCCATCTACGGCATTACTATCTGGTCGGTGATAGAAGGACTGCTGAAGGCCTGCTTCCCCATTATCCTCATCATCATCTGCGCCATCTACAGTTACAACATCCTTTGTGAGAC
>CAMZHP010000029.1 GCA_947306845.1 uncultured Prevotellaceae bacterium | reverse complement strand
ACATCACCACTGCCACGGTCATCACTACCACATTGGGCAGTCCTTCAGCAAAATACAATGTGGGCACCCATGCCCAAGGAGACTTTTTTGAGTTCATAGTTCAAAGATCAGAGTTCTGAGTTATGTGGGTACTTATTTGTACAACTTGGTGATTTCCGCATCACGATAATAGTGGAGCAGAATCTCATCATAGGTTTTGCCCTGCTCACCCATCACGGCAGCGCCAATCTGGCAAAGTCCTACGCCATGGCCCCATCCTGCACCCCGGAGGATGAAACGGGCAGGCAGTCCGTCGTTTTCACCCTCTGTATCGACGACGAAAGCCGAACTGAGCAAATGGCTCTCACTGAGGGCACGGCGTATCTCCAGTTCCTTGCCGATGACCACCGTCCGTTGGGTTCCCTCGATCCTGAGTCTTGAGATGCGCCCGCTGCGTCCCCGTTCTACGGGTTGCAGCGACCTAATACCGCCAAAGTCGATTTTGAGTTTCTCGTTGATGAGCTGTGCCAATTGCTCCTGGGTATATTCCACCCTCCATCGGTAGAAATCAGCTGTTTCCATGTCGAAGTCGTTGAGCACCTGGGCAAGCACTTTCTTATCCCTGGTATTGCAATAGGCCTCTTCGTCAGACAGGATCCACCGACGGGCATTCTGTTCCACGCGGAGGTCGGGCAACCGTCCCCCTCTGCTGTCACCCACTGCCCTCAGATAAGGCTTGGCGATGTTTTCCCAGCAATATTGGAATTCCTCTGTCACGCCACCGCAGCACTTGCTGAACCGGGCGTCGCAGATTTCTCCTTCCGAGGTAAGCACCTGTCCGCGGGTCTCGGCAATAGCCTCCGCCACCTTGGGGTCGGAGGCTTTGGTGATGCCCTGATAGCGCTGGCAGTGATCATCGGCACAGACATCAAAGATGGTATGGTCCTCACGATCATACCACCGTATGATCTCATCGTCCTTCTTGATAAAGGAGAAGAAACTGTCACCCGTCTGGCTGATTTGCTTCCTTCTTTCGATTTGGGCGAGCAGCCAACTGCGTGAGATGACCGCGTGAGCCTTGAGGAGTTCCAGGGATGCCGTCGCCTTCATCTCGCTGGAGATGACACTGGTGAGGTAATCCTCCACAGGCAGGAAATTGATGGCGCAGATTTTGTCTGCCTCCACCACCAATCTCAGCGACCCCAGGAAAGTCTGTGTCTCCTTGCGCTCCCAATGGAAATTGACACCGATGGTGACCTCATGAAGGGAAAAGGATGCCTCAGGTGATTTTGGCGAGAAAGAGAGTTCCCTATACTGGTTGCCCCTCCATAGGATGCCCCCCTCACAGAACTCCACCATCTGCTCCCCTTCCACGGTATCTCCCTTGGCAATGTATGCCTTGTTAAGCGTGAAACAGATCTTGCTCCCGCTCACGATGCCCACTGCCACCATGGGTTCATTGTCCATCATGGGCAACGAGGGCTGCTTGCGCTGCTCTTCCAAGGTATTGGTCAGCTTTTCCATGTCGTCATCGCTCACTGCCACCTCACGGAGGATGGCTATGGTCGTTTCTGCATCGAGCTGTTCGAAATCCTCCTGACGGGGTGTGATGATGAATCCAGCCATATCGAGTGCGCCTGGACTGACCACCCGCTGAGCAGCCCCTTCCGCATGGTAGCATGCAGGCCGGTGCTTTCGCCGTGGGAACACCACGCTGAGGTAGTCGTCACCCTGCCGCCAAGCAACGATATTGAGCATCGGTTCCTCTCCCACTGCCCGCTCCGACTCCGTCACATGGCTGTCGATGGCGGCGTAGAGGCGGCGGAAGAGTATTTCGCCACTCTCCTTGCTGCGGCTTCTGATGAGCAAGGCATGGCAAGGATAGTCGCTCACCACAAAGATGCCCTCATTCTCATTATGCATGACGAGCGGCCGCAGGTTGCGACTCAGCCGCTGCCAACATGTCTGCAAGGGCAGCACCCCTGTGGTACCTGCCTGCAGGTGCTGATGGTCGGGGGCCGATGCCCCACAGCGAGGGCCGTTGTAGAACACAGTGAGTTGCGGATAGCGCTCCAGCAACCTATATAATTCATAATAGATATCCTTGATTTGCTGTGGCTGATGCCTGCGTCCCACGATGGTAAAATGGGCTGGGAGTATGGGGAATGGATTGACCAGGATGTCGAGGCGATTGTCGAATGCCTTGACGATTTGCTCAGCAGGCCTGTTTTTCTCACACAAGAAACAGGGTCGCTCTGCGAGTGTCTGCTTGTCCATCTTAGCACCAGTCGAGACCATGCGTGCCGGATTCCACTGCAGGGTGATGGCCATGCTGTTGGTTTCAGCAGCCAACTCCCGTGTCTGCACGTCATGCAGGTCACGGTAGCGCTGCCGGGCATCTGCCCACCGCTCCAGTTGACGATTGAAGAAGCGGTCGAGGGAGTCTCTGTCTTTCTGTCCTCTTTCCCCGGCAGCCATCTGTTGGCGTGCGGCGATTTCCAGTGTGCGCAACTGGTCTTTATAGCGATTGTTGGCATTCACCTTTTCGATGCTTAAGGCTGCATCGCTGTTACCGCCCCATCGGCGGCACAGATAGAGTTCGCTGTAGATACGTCCTATCCTGTAGCGGCGGCTGAAAGCCAGTCCCAAGGCATAGTCCTCACCATAGCTGGTGTTGGGGAAGAGTATCTGTCGCAGCAGTGGGGTGAAGAAAGCGCGCGGTGCCCCCAGTCCGTTGATGCGCAGTGCATTGTTGCATCCGTTCTCCTCTGTCCACTCGCGGTGGTCGATGAGTCCGGGCGGCAATGTATGGAGTTCGAAGTCGCACATCCGGTATGACCCGATCACCATGGCAGCTTTCTGCTGATAGAAGGCATCGACGATTTGCTGCAAGGTATTGGGCGACGAGTAGAGGTCATCGCTGTCGAGCTGCACGGCAAAGCGCCCGCAGCGGTCATCGACGACGGCGGTATTCCAACACCCTCCGATGCCTAAGTCCATGCGGTCGGGTATGATGTGCACCAATCGTGGGTCGTCATACTGTTCAAGCAACCGTGTGGTGTCGTCCGTGGAGTGGTTGTCCACCACAATGACGTTGTATTTGAAATTGGTCTTCTGTGACAGTGCCGAATCGACGGCATCGCAGATGGTGCGCTCGCGGTTGAAAACGGGGATGACCACCGATGCCTCATATTCGAATGACTGTTCGGCAAAGTCGGGGATAATGTAGGTGGAGGTATCCACCAAGGCTCCTACTTCTTTTAAGTGTTGCGTGGCGGCCTGTTCCATCTCTACCTGCACCTCACGGTTGCGGGGGTTGACATAGTCAAACTGCTTTTCTCCGCTGGCCCTGAGGTCAAGTTCCTGTTCGGTATAGAGATACTCATTCAGATGAAGGATGCTTCCATGCCGGCTAATGAAAAGACGCAGGTCATAAAGTCCGGCATACGCATACTGCCGCAGCCGCTCCTGACTCATATATTCGCGTATCAGGTCGGCACGGATGAGCAGCAGTGAACCGAAGTCGAAGTCATCGCGGATGCTTCCCTTCTGATAGTCGATGACGGGATGGCGCACCGTTTTTCCGTTTTCCACCGAGTAGTGGTCGGCATAGACCATGGCGGCACCTGAATCATCAGCCACATGCAGCAGTCGCTCAGTGGCATACTGTCCCATGAGTACGGGAGTGGGTTGAGTGAAAAGCAGCACATAGTCGGCGGTGGTCGCCTCTGCGATGGTCTTGATGGTGTCTGACGACATCAGGCGGTCAGTTGTCAACAACGTGCATTCATCAGGGCATTCATCGGCGGCGGTTTCTCTGACCAAAAGGAAGATATGTCGGATGGTTCTGTCTGTGCGCAACTGGCTCACCGTCTTCTCGGCGACAGCCAAGTCATCACAGGGCAGGAAGCAGTCTATTTTTCCTCTCATATAAAATATGGTGTGTTTGTTCTTGCAAAGATAGTGCAAAAATCCGATTAAGCGAACAAAAAGGAGATTAATGTTAAAAAGAAAAGCAGATAATGGCCATTGAATATAATATCAACACTGACAGTGGGACGAGACGAAAAAGGGCTATCTGGTGACTGGGCCCAACGGCAACTAGATATTCATTCCAACTACAAGCGGAGACCCCGAAATCATCGGAGCCTCCGCCTTTTCATGGCTATCGCCGTAACTGACTATTAGTGCCAGATCTGCTGTTGCTTCGGGTCAACACACATTCCCGTAGGATACTGGAAGAACACCAGGTTGTTGTTGATAAACTTCGAGATGGCCTTCTTGCACTTGGTGGTGAATGCCTTCTTGTTGAACTTTGTGGTTGCCACGCTCTCATACTGAGCAACAGTCATTGGGGTTACGTTCATTGTCTTCATAATCGTATTTTTTTATTGTTATTATTTTTTCTTTTTTCCTTCCTCCGACAGGTTCCTCAATCTTCAATCTTCAATTTTCAATCTTCAATTGTTATCTGCCTGTCTTTGTTTTTTCTGATGCAAAGTTAAGGCGGTTTTCATCGCCCCGAATATTTTTTAGCGAAATATTGTTCAAAAATGGGCGACTGGTGCCTCGAAATGCGGCAAACTCACAAAAACGCTGCTGAAACTGTCGCAAAGGCCCCCAAAGACTCATCCAAAACGTTATTTTTCTCCCTATTCTTTCGTTTATTCCTTTTTTTGTTAATTATTCCATACAAAGGATACAAGTTGGAAATATTTGGGCTAAATTTGCGTTTGAAACAAAAAAGGAACGACCATGACATTAGGCAAGCATATCTGCAAGACACTGAAGGAAATCCGCCTTCAGGTGGCCAAGGCCAACGACATCCCCTACGCTCCCACGGAGTGCAAGCACAAAGGCGACTGTGCCGGCACATGCCCCAAGTGCGAGCACGAACTGAGGTATATCGAGGAGCAATTGGACCTACGGCGGGCAATGGGCAAGGCAGTCAGTCTGGTGGGCATCAGCGTGGGACTGACCGCCCTCACCTCCTGCAATATCATTCCTATTTTCCGCCCCACCGCCGGTGAAGTGATGAGAGACCCACATGAGCAGACTGATGGCATGTTGAACCCCGACGACATCGATTCAACGTCTGTTGACGACACACAGAAGAATACGACCGCTGAAAAGAAACGAGAGGCGAAATCATTGGTGGTGAAAGAGGACACCACAAAATGCGAACTGGTCTTCGGTGAAGTCGTCGAGCAAGAGGCAGCCTTCCCCGGAGGTTACAATGCACTGTTCAAATTCATTGGCGACAACATACAATACACAAGGGAAATGGAAGAAATCTGTGTCTCCGGCAGGGTCGTCGTCTCTTTCACGATTGAGCGCGACGGCTCCGTCACCGATGCCAAGGTCGTAAAGTCGCTCCATCCGCTGTTCGACAAAGAGGCCCTGCGCGTTGTCAACCTCATGCCCAAATGGAGTCCTGCCAAAGAGAATGGAGAGACCAAGAAGGTCACTTACAACCTACCCATCCCCTTCAAACTCAGATAGTCAGCCCAAAATGCTCCAAGCCCCTGTCATCGGGATATCACGCCACCGGCTGTCGGTCGATGGCGAGGGGGTCACCACGTTGGTGGCCTTCCATGGCTGTCCCCTTCGCTGCCGCTATTGCCTCAACGCCCAGTGCCAGCGCCCCGACGGCATCCTGCGCGAGGTGACCACCGACGAACTCGCCAAGGAATTGGCCGTAGACAACCTCTATTTTTTGGCCACGGGCGGTGGGGTGACCTTCGGCGGTGGCGAACCCTGTCTGCAGAGTGCGTTTATTGAGGAACTTGTATCGCTCATCGACAAGCGCTGGCATATCAACATCGAGACCAGCCTCCACGTGGAACGCCATCATTTGGAACGACTTCTACCCTTGGTACACCAATGGATAGTGGACATCAAGGACATCAATCCCAACATTTACCAGCAGTACACCGAGCAGGACAATGCCGTGGTCATCGACAACTTAGAGTGGTTGCTTTCTTATGAGAATATAGCCGACCACCTCCTTGTGCGCCTGCCGCATATCCCCCACTACAACACCGATGCCGACGTGCAAGCCAGCCGCTCCCGACTGGAAAAAATGGGGGTGCGACACTTTGATGAGTTCACCTATTTTATAATAGAAAAAGGTAAAAAACTCGCACAATAAACAAAAATTAAAACAATTGGATAAAAATTCCATATTTTTTTGTAGTTTTTACCTAACTTTGCACGACTAAATTGATAGAGTTTTTCTGAAAAGCAGAACTATTCTGATTTAACAATTAAATATCAACTAGATGAAATTAAGGAAAATTTGGGCAGCCATGCTGCTGCTCGTAGGAATGACGGCACAGGCACAAGAGATGCCTAACATCCCCGTCGACCCGGAGGTCCGCACTGGCAAGCTGGACAACGGACTGACCTATTACATCCGCCACAATGGCTATCCTGAGAAGGTGGCCAGCTTCTACATTGCCCAGAAAGTGGGTTCCGTACAGGAGAATGACGACCAGCGCGGTCTGGCCCACCTGCTAGAGCACATGGCTTTCAACGGCACTGACCACTTCAAGGACAACGCCCTGCAGGAATACCTGCAGTCCATCGGTGTGGAGTATGGCCGCAACCTCAATGCCTACACCTCGACCGACCAGACGGTGTACTACATCACCGATGTGCCCACCACCCGCATCTCGGCACTCGACTCCTGCATGCTGATCCTCAAGGACTGGTCGAACGGCATCACCCTGAGTGAGGAAGCCATCAACGCTGAGCGCGACATCGTGCACAACGAGTACCGCATGCGCATCGTGGGTACCCAGAAGATTCTGGAGAGCAAGCTCCCTGCCCTCTATCCCGGTTCTAAGTATGGAGAGCGCTTCCCCATCGGTCTGATGGAGGTCATCGACAAATGCGACCCCGAGACCCTGCGCGCTTACTACCGCAAGTGGTACCGTCCTGACAACCAGGGTATCATCATCGTAGGCGACATCGATGTGGACCGTACCGAGGCAAAGATCAAGGAACTCTTCGCTGGCATCAAGGTACCCGCCAATGCCGCCAAGGTGGAGCCAGTGCCCGTGCCAGACAACAACGAGGGTATTTACCTCATCGGCACCGACAAGGAGCAGCAGGTGCCCCTCTTCCTCATCGCCATGAAGCATGACGTGTTCCCCGACTCACTGAAGAACACCATGGCATACATGGTCAAGGACTATATGAACGACGTGTTCTCTCAGATGATCAATGCACGCTTCACCGAGGAGACCCAGAAGCCAGAATGTCCCATCCTCCAGGCCAGTGTCAGCGACGGAACCTACCTGGTGTCGCGCACCAAAGACGCTCTCATGCTCACCCTCATGCCTAAAGAAGGCCAGGAGATAGAGGCTGTGAAAACCGCCCTGCGTGAACTGAAGCGCGTGAAAGACCATGGCTTCACCGCCACCGAGTATGAGCGTGCCAAGTCGGAATACCTCAGCCAGATTGAGAAGGTGTACAACAACCGCGAGAAATACAAGACCAATGACTACTGCTCGCAGTATGTGAGCAACTTCATCAACAAGGAGCCTATCCCCTCCATCGAATATGAGTACACCACGATGAACCAAATCGTGCCTCTGCTCCCCCTGAACATCGTCAATCAGTATGCTCAGGAACTCATTTGCAACAATGACACCAACTTCGTTGCTCTGGCCCTGCTGCAGGAGAAGGAAGGCAAGACCTACTTCACCACCGATGACATCAAGAAGGCTGTCAGTGGCGTGCGTGCTGAACAACTGGAGGCATATGTGGACAACGTAAAGCAGGAGCCACTGATGACCGAACTGCCCAAGAAAGGCAGCATCGTGAAGGAGACTGAGAACAAAGTGCTGGGCTACAAGGAGTGGACCCTCTCCAATGGAGCCAAAGTGCAGTTGAAGAAGACTGACTTCAATGCCGAGGAAATCATTATGGGTGCATCGTCCGACGGTGGTGAGTCCCTCTTCGGCAAGGAGGACAACCAAAACATCCAGTTCGCCAGCATGATCCTCTCGCAGAGCGCTCTAGGCAACTTCATGCAGACCGACCTGCAGAAGGCCCTCGCCGGCAAGCAGGTGTCTGTCAGCCCCGACATCTCCGGAAACACCCATGGCATTGGTGCCAACTCCACTCCGAAGGACCTGGAGACCATGATGCAACTGGTTTACCTCAGTTTCACCAATCTCCAAAAAGACGAGAAGGCCGTGAACAATTTCCTCAACGCCATCTCGCTGCAACTCAAGAACGCCAGCCTCAACAATACGCTGGTCTTCCAGGACTCTGTGGCAAGCACCGTCTATGGCAACAACCCACGTTTCCGCATCCCCACTCCCGAGCAGATTGAGAGCATCAGCTACGACCGCGTGCTGGAGATTGCCAAGATACTGTATGGCAATGCCGCCAACTTCACCTTCACCTTCTGCGGCAACTTCGATGAGGCCAAGATGCGTGAATACGTAGAGCAGTATATCGCTTCGCTGCCCTCCAAGGGCAAGGCTGACCTGAAGAGCAAGGAGGAGCGCACTCTGGTCAACGGCAAGAAGGCCAACCACTTCGAGAAGCAGATGGAGAACCCACAGGCTCAGGTCAATGAGATCTGGCGCTCGAACCCCGTGAAGTACACCCTGCAGAACATTGTCATCAACGACATGGCTACCCGCATGCTCGACATGACTTTCAACCGCGAGATCCGCGAGAAACTCTCCGCCGCCTACCATGCAGGTGCTGAGGGTGAGTTGGACACCGGCGGTCCCGCCATCTACATGACCATCACCGGCAACGCCATGCTCAACCCCGACAAGGTAAAAGATGCTGTGCCTGAGTTTGACAAAGGCATGCAAGCTACCATCGCCAGCCCGAACCTCGAGGACCTGAACAAGGTGAAGCAGATTCTGCTCAAGCAGGCCGACGTGGACGCCAAGACCAACCGTTACTGGATCCGTGTTCTCAACCGCTTCAACCGCTATGGCGTCGATATCCACACCGACTACAAGAAGACCGTCGAGGCCGTCAACGCCAAGGCTATCAGCGACCACCTCAAGAACACCATTCTCAAGAGTGGCAACCACATTGAGGTGCTCATGATGCCGAAGAAATAAGATACCTCTCCCCAACCCTCCCCAAAGGGGAGGGAGAGACTAAGATGGAGGAATTAACACTGGGGCGCGACATCGGAATGATGCCGCGCCCCTTTTTATGTCACAATAATTTTACTGAAGTTTGAAGACGATGGGGAGGTTGTAGTGGCAGTTGACAGGCTTGCCGCCCACCATGCCGGGTTTCCAATCGGGCATGGCCTTCACCACACGTAAAGCCTCTTCCTCCATCGCCTCACGGGCTTTCGCCTGATTGATGCGCTTGCTGATAGCCAGAGAGTCGGCTGTATTGGAATAACTGATGACAACAATATCTGCCAGAGCCTCTCCTTCAGGTTTTCTGGCTATCTCCACATTGGTAATTCTTCCTTCGGGAGAGACACAGAAGCCCACCACATAACGGCCCTGAACACCATTATCCTGGGCAATTTTGGGATAACGGACATTTTGTTGCAAGAAAGTGAGCAATGCGCTTACGCCACCGGGATATTCCGGCATCACCTCCGGCGCATCATATACTTTCTTTCCGTTGGCGGTCCCCACCACCCCTGTGTCGGGCAAGATACTGATGGGCATTTGAACATCTGTTGCCTCTGGTTTCACATCAGGGATAGCATTTTCCTGTTCCATATTGGCAACATCCTCCTTCTCCATGAAGTTGCTTTTCTCAACGACTGCTGCTTTGGGCGGAGCGGACGGTTCAACGACATCGGCAAGAGGAGCAGGCGTCCCACCGACATCACCAAGCGAGGTAGTCTGACTGACAAAATGTTGGCTGGCGAAAGCGCCGAGGACAATCATGGTGGCAGGTATGATATATAGCAATCTCATACGTGCCCACTTGCTGGATTTCTTTTTCATCATCATAGTAATACGTTTTTTAAGAAGACTGTGGTTGAAGGCGTTGGCAAAAGCATAACGGCTCCCGCGCACAGCATTCTTGATTAATAAAAGTTGATAATTGCGGGCTGTGATGCCTCTGCGCAGTACGGCATCGTCGGCCTCATATTCATGAATCTCCCTCAGGGAGATGTCAAGCATCCAAATGCAGGGGTTGAACCACTGCAAAATTTCCACAAGCGCCACCAACAGGGCATCCCAGGAATGACCATGGCGCACATGCGCCATCTCATGCAGCATCACGGGTGAGTCGGGGGCGCTGTCCGCCTCCCCCACCACGATGCTCCGCATCCAACTGAATGCGCCCAGTTCTCCGGCATGGCAATAGATGGTCACACCATCGTGCCTGTCCGTCCATAGACAACCGCTTGGAATAAACCTCAGGAGACGGTATAATAGTCTGCCCTTTATCACCAGACATACCACCATTCCTATGAGATAGGTATAGACGAGCAGGTAGGCCCAGTTCCATCCGCTGCCATCCGTTGCCTCCTGATGTGCAACGGCAGTTTTCTCCCCTGCTACAATGGCAGGCATCCCCACCTCAATGACCGCCTGCCGTTGCTGTTCAAGCAAACCATCAAGGGAAAAATCCCAAAGCGGGATGTTGAGGCATGGCACCACCAACGACAAACCGATGATGAGCAGCAGCCCGATGCGGTTGAAGGCAAAGAATGTCTCCCTCCTCAGCAGCAGCGTGAATGGCAGGTAGAGTACGGCCAGGCAGAGGGCCGACTTGATGGCATATAGCGTGAATGCACCCATGGCTTTGGTTATTGACGGTTGACCAAGTCGAGCAACTCACGGATTTCCTTCTCGTCGATTTGCTCGTTTTCGACAAAGAAGCGCAACAGTGACGAGGCACTGCCGCCAAAGAAACTGTCCTTCACATCCCGCATCACCCTACTGGTATATTCTGCACGGGAGATGACAGGGAAATAGAGGTATTGTTTGCCAGTTCCCTTCTTGTAATCTACGAAACCTTTAGTTGTCAGTATCTTCATATAGGTCGACACTGTGGTATAGGCAGGACGGGGCTCCTCATAGCGCTCCACCACCTCATGAACATCGGCGGCCTTACCCATGCTCCAAAGGATATTCATCACCTGCATCTCTGCCCTTGTGAGGGTCTTGTTATTTTCTCTTTTCATGTTCTAATAGTGTATTTCGTTGTTGCAAATATAATACTAAGTTTTTAGTTATCTAAAATTTTAGTTGATGCTTTTCCATCAAAATGCCTACTTTTAACATTTATTTTTAGTTATTCAACTTAGAAGGCTGGACAAGTCAGACAAGTCCGATGAGTCTGAGGTGTCCGACAAGTCCGACTCATCGGACAATAAAATACACATTTATTTTGCTGTCTCGCAAAAAATGACTATTTTCGCAGCCAAAGTGCAAAGACCGTCATGGAAACGCAGAAGAAAACACTGATGGGAATGAGCCTTGCCGAACTGCGGCAGGTAGCCAAAGACCTGGGAATGCCCGCCTTCACCGGCGGACAGATAGCCGACTGGCTGTACCGTCGCCATGTCTCCGGCATTGACGAGATGACCAACATCTCCAAAGCCAACCGTGCCCGGCTGGCAGAGCAATACGACATCGGACTGATGCCGCCTACCGACTGCCAGCGCTCCGTCGACGGCACGGTGAAATACCTCTTCCCTACCAGCAACGGCAGGGAGGTGGAGACGGTCTATATCCCTGACGGTGACCGCGCCACGCTCTGTGTATCGTCACAGGTGGGCTGCAAGATGCACTGCCTCTTCTGTCAGACAGGTCGCCAAGGGTTTGAGGGCAACCTCACCGCCGGCGACATCCTCAACCAAATCTACGCCCTGCCCGAGCGCGACACCCTCACCAACATCGTGTTCATGGGTCAGGGCGAGCCGATGGACAACCTCGATGCCGTGCTCCGTGCCACCGAGATTCTCACCGCCCCATACGCCTGGGCATGGAGCCCGAAGCGCATCACCGTGAGCAGCGTGGGCATCCGCGGCAAACTGCGCCGCTTCCTCGACGAGAGCGAGTGCCATGTCGCCATCAGTCTGCATACCCCCATCGCTGAGCAACGCGCCCAACTCATGCCCGCCGAACGCGGATATCCCATCAGCGAAGTGGTGGACCTACTGCGTCAATACGATTTCTCCCACCAGCGGCGACTGTCATTTGAGTACATCGTCTTCGGCGGACTCAACGACACCGAGCGCCATGCCCGTGAGATCGTGCGTCTATTGCGCGGACTGGAGTGCCGCATCAACCTCATCCGCTTCCATCAGATACCTGACAGCGACCTCAAGGGAGCCGATGAACAGAAAATGGAATGGCTGCGCGACTACCTCACGTCGCATGGCATCTTCACCACTATCCGGGCATCCCGTGGTCAGGACATCTATGCCGCCTGCGGACTGCTGAGCACAGCGAAACATAATGAAGAGTGAAGAGTGAAGAGTGAAGGATGAAGAAAGTGAAGAGTGAAAAAAGTGAAGAGTGAAGAGTGAAGAATGGTAATTGGTTTTTCTGTATGTTGCGTTTTTGACGCAACCCCCACAAAAGGACTAATGTCTAAACTCCTAATCTCCTAAACTCCCAAACTTCTAAACTCCCAAACTCCTAAACTTCTAAAAATATACATTATTAATATAAAGCACAATGGAAGACAAGAAAATACGCATCGCCATCACCCACGGCGACACCAACGGCATCGGCTACGAGACCATCTTCAAGACCTTCGCCGAGCCCACCATCCTCGAACTTTTCACACCCATCATCTATGGGTCGCCCAAAGTAGCAGCCTACCACAGAAAAAGCCTCGGCCTGCAGGCCAACTTCAACATCATCAGCAAGGCAGAGGATGCCCATCCCGACCGGCTCAACATCCTCACGTGCTTCGACGAAGAGGTGAAGGTAGACCTGGGAATGCCTACCCCACAGTCGGCGAAAGCAGCCCAACTGGCCCTCAACCGAGCCCTGACCGACTTCAAACAGGGATTGTTCGATGCCCTGGTCACTCTCCCGGTCAATACCGCCGACAGCGAAAACGGCGCCCCGGTTGTCAGCCAGCTCTCCACCATCGAGCAAGCCACGGCCCAAGCCGGCCAAGCCCTCACCATCCATGTGGACGGCGACTTGCGCATCGCATCGCTCACCGACGACAAGCCGCTGGGTGATGCCCTCCGTGAAATCCGCAAGGAACTCATCAGCGAAAAGGCAAAGACTTTCGCAGAGAGCCTGCGCCGTGACTTCCGCATCTCCAACCCCCGCATCGCCCTGCTGCAGGCCAACCCGAAGCCCGGAGCCGAGGAGACAGAGATCATGAAACCCGCCATCACCGAGCTGATCGATTCTGGCGTAGGCATCTATGGTCCCTACCCTGCCGATGACTATTTCAGCAACCAGCAGTTCACCCACTTCGACGGCACACTCGCCATCTATTACAACCAAGCCATGACCCCGCTGCGCATGCTGGCGGGCGAGTCACACGTGTTGTTCACCGCCGGCCTCCCCATCGTGCTCACAGCGCCCAACTTCAGTCCGAGGTTTGACATCGCCGGCAAGGGTGAGGCAGATGAATCGGCTCTCCGCCAAGCCATCTACCTGGCCATCGACGCTTTCCGCAACCGTGCCGACTATGAAGAGCCGCTCGCCAACCCGCTCAAGAAACTCTATCACGAGAAACGCGACGACAGCGAGAAGGTGAGGTTCGCCATCCCCAAGAAGCACGAAGCCCATACATAGAGGCTGTCATCAACCATGAAAGAGAAATACCGGAACGCGTTCTTCCTCTTCGGACTTGCCGTACTCGCCATCATGGTATGGCAACTTGACTTCCGCGAGGCATGGCGGCATATCCGCGAGGCAGGCTACTGGTTTATAGCTGTCGTGGTGCTGTGGGCATGGCTGTATATCCACAACACCTGCTCCTGGTACATCATCATCCACAACGGATGGCCACGAAAGCCCGAGGTAGGCTTCTGGTGGCTCTACAAAATCACCGTCTCGGGGTTTGCCCTCAATTACGCTACCCCCGGTGGGCTGATGGGCGGCGAGCCCTACCGCATCATGGCTCTCAAGCCCAAGATCGGTACGGAGCGAGCCTCCGCATCGGTCATCCTCTTCGCCATGACCCACATTTTTAGCCACTTCTGGTTCTGGCTCCTCTCCGTCGTGCTCTATATCGCCATCCAACCTGTCTCCCCCGCCATGGGCATCCTGCTGGCAGCCACCACCGCTTTCTGTCTGCTGGGCATCTGGTTTTTCATCGCAGGCTACCGTAAGGGACTCGCCGTGAGGGCGATGACACTGCTGGGGCACCTGCCGTTCATCAAGTCCTGGGCACAGCGGTTCATCAACAAGCACCGCGAGCAACTCGACAACATCGACCGACAGATAGCGGCCCTCCATGAGCAAAATCCACGGACATTTGTCATGGCGGTGCTCTCCGAACTCTCATGCCGCATCGTCTCCGCATTGGAAATCTACTTCATCCTCCGGGTGCTCAGCCCCGATGCCAGTTACCTCAACAGCATCCTTATCCTCGCTTTCACCAGCCTCTTTGCCAACATGCTCTTCTTCATGCCGTTGCAACTGGGCGGGCGCGAGGGAGGATTCCTCATGTCGGCACGGGGACTGAGTCTCAGCACCGACGCCGGCATTATCGTGGCCCTGCTCGTACGCATCCGCGAACTCATCTGGACCGCTATCGGTCTGCTGCTCATCCGCATCAAAGATGAAAAATAAAACTTTTCTGCCAAAATTGCAGCATTTCCACAAAAATTGTGTAATTTTGTCACCCCAATGAGAACAAGAGACCTTCAAGACATCAAAAACCGATACAACATCGTAGGCAACTGCGATGCGCTCAACCGTGCGCTGGACATCGCACTGCAGGTGGCACCCACCGACCTCTCCGTGCTTATCGTCGGCGAGAGCGGCGTAGGCAAGGAAATCATCCCGCGCCTCATCCACGACAACTCGGCCAGAAAAGGAAAGAATTATTTCGCCATCAACTGCGGATCCATCCCCGAGGGCACCATCGACAGCGAGCTCTTCGGCCATGAGAAAGGAGCCTTCACCGATGCCATCGGCGAGAGCAAAGGCTATTTCGGTGTGGCCGACAAAGGCACCATCTTCCTCGACGAGGTGGGTGAGCTGCCCATGGCCACGCAGGCCCGGCTGCTCCGCGTGTTGGAAAACGGCGAATATATCCGCGTCGGAGGACAGCAGGTACTCAAAACCGATGTGCGTGTCGTGGCCGCCACCAACGTCAACATCCGCAAGGCCATCAGTGAGGGGCGCTTTCGTGAGGATCTCTACTACCGCCTCAACACCATCCCCATCCAAATGCCGCCCCTTCGCGAGCGCGGAACCGATATCCTCCTGCTCTTCAGGCTCTTCGCCATGCAAGTGGCTGAGAAATACCGGTTGCCACGCATCACGCTCACCGAGGAAGCCGAGCAGCGGATGCTCAAATACAAATGGCCGGGCAATGTGAGGGAGCTCAAGAACGTCACCGAGCAGATGTCTGTGCTCAGCGAGAAACGAGTGATCGACGCTGAGACCATCGCCCGCTTCATCCCCAACGACCACGAGACCACCCTGCCCGCCACCATCGCCCCAGCCTCGGGACCGCACAGCTATGAGAACGAGCGCGAGGCACTCTACAAGGTGCTTTTCGAACTGCGCGCCAACGTGGGAGAACTGCGCCGCGAACTCAACGGGCTGCGGCAGCAGATTGACGATGCAGCCAGCATCTCGGCACAGGCGCAGGCACTGAGCAACCAATTCCCAAGCAACGTGCCAGCCACGATAGGCGAAAGCCATTCCAGCCGTCATCAGGAGGCAGAAGATGCCGAGGCAGAAGAGATAGCCGACACCCCAGAGAGCCTCAACCTCAACGACCAGGAGAGGCAAGTCATCATCAAGGCTCTCGAACGCAACAACGGAAACCGCAGCAAGACCGCTCAGGAACTGGGTATATCGTCACGTACACTCTACCGAAAACTGAAACAGTATGGACTCACATAACTACCGCCACATCCTGGCATGCCTTTTGCTCTCACTGCTGGTGTCGGCCTGCTCCGTGTCATACAAATTCAACGGAGCCAGCATCGACTACACCAAGACGAAGACCATCACCATCGCCGACTTCCCCATCCGTTCCAACTATGTGTGGGGTCCGATGCAAAACATCTTCAACAACGAGCTGAAAGACATTTATGCCAACCATACCCGCCTCACACAGGTGAAGAAAGGAGGTGACCTCAAGTTAGAGGGTGAGATTACCCAATACAACCAGCGCAACAAAAGCGTGTCGAGCGAAGGTTACTCTGCGCAGACCGAACTGTCGATGACGGTGAATGTCCGATTCACCAACAATGTCAACCACAAAGACGACTTCGAACAGCAGTTCACCGCCACCAGCAGCTACGAGACCACACAGTCGCTCAACACGGTGCAGGAGCAGCTGGTCACCGAGATGGTGAAGAACATCACCGAACAAATATTCAACGCCACCGTCGCCAAATGGTAAGCCTATGGACTTGAAAGAACTCATCGGGCACCCCGAGCGGATGAACAAGGAGACGCTTTATGAGCTTCGCCAGCTCACAGCACAATATCCTTACTTCCAGACCGCCCGCCTGCTGATGCTGCAGAACCTCTACCTGCTGCATGAGTCGTCGTTCGATGACGAACTGCGCCGGGCTGCCCTCTTCATCACCGACCGCACCCGCCTCTTCGACCTTGTCGAAGCCAAGCACTACAGGCTCAGGCCTTCCAAGCGGATGCCGAAGACAGCCACTGGCAGTGACGCCGACCGCACGCTGTCACTCATCGACGACTTCCTGGGCACCATCCATCAGGATGATGACCAGCCTGAAATGAAAAAGGAGAAAAGACGGAAACCCACCGCCACCGATGCCACGGTCGACTATGCGGCCTATCTGCTGGCCACATCCGAAGAAGAGACGGAGCATGAAACGGCCCCGACACCGATGCGGGGACAAGGTCTCATCGACAAGTTCATCGGCGAGGAGGGCGGACGCATGCAACTCCATGAGACGCCGGAATACACTCCACAGGCGGATGACAGCCCCAAAGGAGCCGATGAGGGCTATTTTACAGCCACTTTGGCACGAATTTACGTCAAACAGGGCCGATATTCCAAGGCTTTGGAAATTATTAAGCGATTAAATTTGAATTATCCAAAAAAAAGTGCTTACTTTGCAGACCAAATTCGATTTTTGGAAAAATTGATGATCAACAACAATAAAAAATAGTAAAAAGAGATGTATTATTTATTCGTAATCCTTATCGTCATCGCCTCATTGCTGATGATTGGTATCGTACTGATTCAGGAATCCAAAGGCGGCGGTCTGTCGTCACAGTTCAATGCCGGCAACCAGTTGGCCGGTGTCCGCAAGACCACCGACTTCATCGAGAAAGCCACATGGGGCCTTGCCATTGCCATGGTGGTGCTGAGCGTGCTCTGCGCATATGCTGCGCCCACCATTCATGAGCAGAATGTCATTGAGACAACCACCTCCAACCCGTTGACCAACCCAACCAACCAGCAGAATTTCGGTGCCAGCGAGGCTCCTGCTGAGAAGGCCGCTCCCGCCGCCGCACCTGCCGAGAGCAAAGCTCCCGCTGCTCCTGCTGAGAAGGCTCCCGCTGCTCCTGCCCAATAACAGCCAGGGGCGCAAAATGCGTCTGAAAAACGAGTAAATCAAGGCAATCCTGAAAAAAACCGCCAAAACATTTGGCATTTTGTCTGATTTGTCTTACCTTTGCATCCGCTTTCAATAGAAAGCGGCCATACGGTGCCCGTAGTTCAGTTGGTTAGAGCGTCAGATTGTGGTTCTGAATGTCG
>CAMZHP010000028.1 GCA_947306845.1 uncultured Prevotellaceae bacterium | reverse complement strand
ACTTCTTTTTGCCAAGCCGCCTGATTATATTACGTAAGAAACTGGGATTTTATAGTTTAATTCTATAATTCGGGATATAAAATAAAGCACACACCAACTGAAATGGAGATCAAAAACCGCTTCGCTTCGGAAAAAAGAAGAAAAACATTTTTGGATGCCGTTCGGTAAACGCTTGCCCACTCCCTTCAAATGCGCTAATCATTTATTTTCACAAATTAGAGAGATTTGTCGAAGACCCACAGACTGAAGGGAGGTAATTAGAGAATTATTTCATTACGATAAGAATTAAAAGGAATTGGTGAAGAAATGGCAGGCCATTCTGCAATAGCAAGGTGAAATTCCGTCGCTTGCGACATACCATTCTTGAAAATTCTATTTTGTTGCATATAATTCTTAAATTCTCAAATTCGTGAAAAATAAAAGATTAGCACATTTGAATGGGGTGGGAAACATCAGCAAATGATCACAGATAGAAATCCTCTGTGAGTGACTGATACCATGGGGAGCGCACCCCCGGAGAAGACTCCAGCAACCCCTCCGTCAGTTCTGTCTCAGCAACTGGCAACAGGCGGAAGGCCAACAAATACCTTTTTGGCAACTTGGTGGGAGTAGTGCGCACAGCACAGACCCTTGACAAGAAAAATCCACACAGCGATGCTTCCGACTCCAGTCTGTCCCGGTAGTCGAAAGGGATAATGACAGAAAACTCCCCCTCTTTTGCCAACAATCTGCGCACCGAAGCGAACAATTCGGCAAAAGGCAAAGCATCCGTATGCCGCGCCTTGTTTCTTGCCTGTTCTGGAGCCTTGAGCGCATTCTCAAAAAAGGGAGGATTGCTGACGATGGCCTGGTAAGCCCCTTCCAACTCAGGCTGTTCTGCCAACTGCTGCACTGGCATGTGCCAAACCCTGACCCTGTCGGAAAAAGGAGAGTCAGCCACATTCCCCGCAGCCTGCAAGCACGCATCGGCATCAATATCCACTGCATCCACACTGGCGGCAGCAAACCGTTGTGCCATCATCATCGCCACGACCCCGGTGCCTGTGCCTACATCAAGGTTCAGGCGGCCTCCATGTGCCCAAGCCCCGACAAGCACGCTGTCCGTTCCCACCTTCATGACGCATTTGTCCTGATGTACGAGAAAATTCTTGAATCTGAAAAACGTATTTGGCATAATGTTTGCAAAAATAACAAAAAACGATGAAAACATTTGTTTTTTGCTTTGCTTTCCACTCGGTTTGCAGTAACTTTGCACAGAAATTGAAAGAATGGAGGCTGACGGACGCTCTATTCAGCGTCGATACAATCAAAAAGTCAACCAACTGAAAAGAATTATGGACAGAGAGCACAATAACACATTTCAAATGATTGCTGACTACGAAGGAGACATCAAACATCTCTTTGATGTAGAAGCAGACAACCCCATTCCCATACTTGCCACACGCAACATGGTGATGTTTCCCGGAGTCATCTCCCCCGTTTTGGTGGGAAGATCCAGCAGCATCAACCTTGTGAAGAAACTAAGCAACCAGCCAGACGGCATTCTTGCCATTTTCTGCCAGAAAGATCCCAATGTGGAGAATCCCTCTGGGAGCGATCTTTTTGAGACAGGTGTCTATGCCAAGATTATCCGTGTGCTGGAAATGCCTGGTTCCAACAACATCACGGCCATCGTACAAGGCCTTGGCAAGTGCCAGCTCACAGGGCTGATCAAATACCGTCCCTATATCGTCGGTAGTGTCAAACCTGTTCCGGAGGAATTGCCCGAGCAGACCGACACGGAGTTCAACGCCGCTACTGATGACCTCAGGACAAGAGCCAATGAGTTCATCAAGAAGAACGATGACATCCCCGATGAGGCACAGTTTGCCCTCACCAACATCACCAACAACATCGTGGCAGTGAACTTTATAAGTTCCAACATGCCCTTCAACATCTCGGACAAGATGGAACTGCTGCGCTGTACCTCGACGAAAGACCGGGTGTTCATGCTACTCAAGCTCATCCACAAGGAGATGCAGCTGGTGGAGCTGAAGCAAAACATCCGTATCCGCACCCGTGAGGACATTGACGAGCAGCAGAGGGAGTATTTTCTCCAACAGCAGATCAAGAACATCAAGGAAGAGCTGGGCAATGGCGAAGGCTCCCCTGAGAGGATGGAATTGCTGGAGCAAGCCAGCAATAAGAAATGGAGCGAGGACGTGGAAAAAGTGTTCTATAAGGAACTCGACCGACTCGACACCCTCAATCCCCAAAGTCCCGACTACAGCATCCAGATCAACTACTTGCAGACGATGGTAGGACTGCCCTGGGGCGAGTTCACCGACGACGACATGAACCTGAAGCGTGCCGAGCGCATCCTCAACCACGACCATTATGGCATGGAGAAAGTGAAGGAACGCATTCTTGAGCACATCGCCGTCCTCTCGCTTCGCGGCGACCTCAAGTCACCCATTCTCTGCCTGTATGGTCCTCCGGGTGTGGGAAAGACTAGCCTTGGCAAGAGCATCGCATCAGCCATGAAGCGCAAGTATGTGCGCATCTCGCTTGGCGGACTCCATGATGAGTCTGAAATCCGCGGCCACCGCCGCACCTATGTCGGAGCCATGCCCGGCCGCATCATCAAGAGCATCCAGAAAGCAGGTTCCTCCAATCCTGTCTTCATTCTCGACGAGATTGACAAGGTGACACAGCACACCATCAACGGCGACCCAGCCTCTGCCCTGCTGGAAGTGCTTGACCCCGAGCAAAACTCCGCTTTCCACGACAACTACCTGGATGTCGATTTCGACTTGTCCAAGGTGCTCTTCATCGCCACCGCCAACGACCTGACCACCATTCCTCGTCCGTTGCTCGACCGCATGGAGGTCATCGAGGTGAGCGGCTACATCACGGAGGAGAAGATAGAGATAGCCAAGCGCCACCTCATCCCAAGGGAGCAGCAGAACACGGGCCTATCCACCCTGGAGGAGTGCCCCACGTTCACCAAGCCCACCATTGAGCACATCATCGAGCAGTACACCCGTGAGAGCGGCGTGCGCCAGTTGGAGAAACAAATCAACAAGGCTCTGAGGAAGCTGGCTTTCATCAAAGCCCGCGACGGGGTGCTCCCCTATACGAAAATCACCCCCGACAAGCTCAACTACCTGCTCGGCAAGCCCCCGTACTACCGTGACATCTACCAAGGCAATGACTATGCTGGAGTTGTCACCGGACTGGCCTGGACCAGCGTGGGCGGTGAGATCCTGTTCATCGAGACCTCGCTGAGCAAGGGAAAAGGGTCGAAACTCACGCTTACCGGCAATTTGGGCGACGTGATGAAGGAATCTGCCATCATCGCATTGGAATATGTGAAGGCCCACATCGACACCCTCGGCGTCGATTACCGGATCTTTGACCAATGGAACATCCACATCCACGTGCCCGAGGGGGCGACCCCAAAAGACGGTCCTTCGGCAGGCATCACCATCGCCACGTCGATAGCATCCGCGCTTACACAACGCAAGGTGCGCCGCAACACCGCCATGACCGGTGAGATCACACTCCGTGGCAAGGTGCTCCCCGTCGGCGGCATCAAGGAGAAAATCCTCGCTGCCAAGCGGGCCGGCATCACCGACATCGTGATGTGCCGCGACAACAAGAAGGATATCGACGAGATACCCGCCATCTACCTCAAGGGGGTGGAATTCCACTATGTAGAGAATGTGCAGGACGTGTGGGCCTTCGCCCTCACCGACGAGACCGTCGAAAGCCCAGTCCTTCTGACCATTGATCCTTCAACGACAGAGCAATGACCTTCCAGCTCCAGCATACCGACCCCTACAGCGATGCGCGTGCCGGTCTGATGCACACCGACCATGGTGACATCATGACCCCCATTTTCATGCCTGTCGGCACCTGCGGCAGTGTGAAGGGCGTGCATTTCAGGGAGTTGCGTGAGGAGATTGGGGCCCAGATCATTCTCGGCAATACTTACCATCTCTATCTCCGGCCCGGACTCGACATCCTGCGGGCCGCGGGCGGTTTGCACCGCTTCAACACCTGGGACCGCCCCATCCTGACCGACTCCGGCGGCTTTCAGGTATTCTCCCTCACCGGCATCCGCAAGCTGCGGGAGGAGGGCTGCGAATTCCGCTCACACATCGATGGTTCGAAGCATGTCTTCACTCCAGAGAACGTCATTGACACCCAGCGTGTCATCGGCGCAGATATCATGATGGCTTTTGATGAATGTCCTCCCGGCGACAGCGACTATAGCTACGCCAAGCGCAGCCTCGGCCTCACCCAGAGGTGGTTGGCCCGCTGTGTGAAACGAATGTCAGAGACCTCCCCACTCTATGGTCATGAGCAATGCCTTTTCCCCATCGTGCAAGGCTGCACGTACAAGGACCTGCGCACCGATGCCGCCCTTCACGCTGCCGACATGGGAGCAGACGGCTATGCCATCGGCGGTCTTGCTGTTGGCGAGCCCACGGAGGTGATGTATGAGATGATTGAGGTGGTGAACGGCATCCTTCCCAAAGACCGCCCCAGGTATCTCATGGGCGTTGGCACCCCCCAAAACATCCTGGAAGCCATCGAGCGCGGCGTCGATATGTTCGACTGTGTGATGCCCACCCGCAATGGGCGCAATGCCAACCTCTTCACCTATGAGGGTACGATGAACATGCGCAACAAGAAATGGGAGAATGATTTCTCCCCCATCGATCCTGACGGATGCACCACCGACCGGATACACAGCAAGGCCTACCTCCACCACCTCTTCAAGGCTCAGGAGCTGCTTGCCCTGCAGATTGCGAGCATTCACAACCTGGCCTTTTACCTGCGCCTGGTAGGCGATGCCCGCCGCCACATCATCGCAGGCGACTTCACGCAATGGAAATCAGGCATCATCCAGCAACTGGGACGACGTCTCTGAAACAACGACCAAAACCGAACAGATGAAATACTCCACCCTACGCCGTCATCTCACCCTGATGAAATTCCTCCGCAGCCTCCGCCGCGGCGGCCGCAAGGTGTGGGCAGTCATCCGAAAGCTTTTCCATCTGCTATCATGGTTAAGTCCGAAAAGATGGATGAAAAGGATGGATTGGTTCATCATCAAGAAATTCATTGGAACCTACATCTACGCCATCGTCCTCATCATCTCCATTTCCATTGTCTTCGACATCAACGAGCACCTGGCCAAGTTCACACAGTACAACGCTCCTCTCAAAGCCATTGTCTTTGACTACTACGCCAATTTCGTGCCCTACTTCGCCAACCTGTTCAGTCCGTTGTTTGTCTTCATCGCCGTGATTTTCTTCACCTCCAAACTGGCAGGCAACTCAGAAATCATAGCCATGCTGGCCTCGGGCATGTCATTCCGGCGGCTGATGGTGCCCTATATGATCTCCTGCATCATCATCTCTCTCGTCACCTACTATCTCGGTGCCTACGTCATCCCCCATGGCACGGTCATCCGCCAGAATTTCGAGACCATCTACAAGAACAAGCGGAGGAACACCTCTGCAGAGAACGTACAGCTGCAGGTCGACCAAGGTGTCATCGCCTATATGCAGCATTACGACAACACCCGCAAATGCGGCTATGGTTTCTGCCTCGACAAGTTTGAGAACAAGAAGTTGGTGAGCCACCTCACCGCCACGGAGATCCGCTACGACACCATCAGTGACGCCAAGTTCCACTGGAAGATTTTCAACTGGAAGATGAGGGAGCTGCGAGGTCTGAAGGAGCATATCACGCAGGGCAATGAGAAAGACACCGTCATCATGATGGAGCCCACCGACCTGGTCTATTCCAAAGGTCAGCAGGAGACATTTACCAGTCCGGAGCTCCTAGCCTACATCTCCAAGCAGCAGAGCCGTGGCTCTGGCAATGTCGTGCAGTATGAGGTGGAATACCACAAACGCATCGCCACCTCGTTTGCCTCCTTCATCCTCACGATAATCGGTGCCTCGCTGTCTGCCCGCAAGCGAAAAGGTGGTATGGGCATGTATCTGGGCATCGGACTGGTGCTCAGTTTCACCTACATCATGTTGCAGACCATCTCGGCCACCTTTGCCATCAACGCGGGCTTCCCTCCCATTATCGCCGCCTGGGTGCCCAACATCATCTTCGCTGTCGTAGCCTACTTCTGCTACCGGCAGGCGCCGAATTAAAAAAAAGGTGAGGGGTGAGAGGTGTGACTTCGAGGGGGTGAGTATGCAAAATGAAAAAAGTAAAGTATGAGATTTGACGAACTATATTTGAATGACAATATACTCGATGCGCTCGACGACATGCGTTTCGAGACCTGTACACCCATCCAGGAAAAATGTATTCCTGAGATACTCGACGGACACGACCTGCTGGGTGTGGCGCAGACAGGAACAGGCAAGACCGCAGCCTATCTGTTGCCGATCCTCAGTCTGATTGACGATGGCTTTTATCCCGAGGATGCCATCAACTGCGTCATCATGAGTCCCACCCGTGAGCTTGCCCAGCAGATCGATCAGGCGATGCAAGGTTTTAGCTATTATCTCGACGGCATCAGCAGTGTGGCCGTCTATGGCGGAAACGACGGTGGGCGCTATGACCAGGAGACCAAAGGGCTGCAGTTGGGCGCCAACGTGGTGATTGCCACTCCTGGCCGGCTGATCAGCCACATCAACATGGGGCATGCCGACTTCAGCCGCCTGTCATTCTTCGTGCTCGATGAGGCCGACCGCATGCTCGACATGGGATTCAGTGAGGACATCCTCAAAATCGCCAGTTATCTACCTCCCACCTGCCAGACCATCATGTTCTCCGCCACGATGCCGCAGAAGATAGAGCAGTTGGCCAAGACCCTGCTCAAGAACCCGGCGGAAGTGAAGCTGGCGGTGAGCCGTCCCGCCGACAACATCCTGCAGCAGGCATACGTCTGCCACGAGAACCAAAAAGTGGGCATTATCCGTCACTTGTTTAAGAACAACCAACTGAGCCGTGTCATCATCTTTGCCGGCAGCAAGCAGAAAGTGAAGGAGATCAACCGTTCACTGCGCATGCTGCACATCAACAGTGGCGAGATGCACTCCGACCTCGACCAAAGCCAGCGCGACGAGATGATGTACCGTTTCAAGAGCGGGCAGGTGGACGTTCTCGTAGCCACGGACATTGTAGCCCGTGGCATCGACATCGACGATATCGCCACCGTCATTAACTATGACGTTCCCCACGACAGCGAGGACTATGTGCACCGCATCGGGCGCACCGCCCGTGCACAGCGCGACGGCAAGGCCATCACCTTCGTACGTGGAAAGGAAATCAGGGACTTCATGCAGATAGAGAAGTTCCTTGGCTATGAGGTGGAAAAAGTGGCCTTACCCGAAGGTCTCGGCGAGGCACCCGAATACAAGCCGATGAATTTGTCTGGCGGACGCGGACGCGGTGGACGCGGGCGTAACGGAAGAGGAGGCCATGGACGCAGCGGGCATGGACGAGGACGCGGCAGCCAAGGAGGAACGAAGAGTAATTCTGGCAATGGAAAGAAAGCTGTAAGCAGTACGGAGAAGCAAGCAGGTGAAAAGAAGTCCCGTCACCGCCGCAAGAAGCCATCTTCCCCCGCTGACAAAGGGTAACGTGTTGAAAGACAAAGTGATAGATTTTGAAGAGATTTGTAATATTTCTGCGCGAAGCGCACTCCCTCAATTATCACACATCCTCAGCTCCATTCGGCTCACGGCATTCGATTCATGACTTTTTGAAGTGGACTCAAGTAATTAAAGGTAATGGCTTTAACTACTTAGCGATAACTTCTAAACTACTTAACTACTTGCAAGTTGAGCAAATGCGAAACTTGAATCACATGATCATTCGTGTCTTCTTTATTCACATGAATGACCACGAATAGAACACTTTTATGGTTTTAATTTGCAAAAAATGTATCCATTTATTTTGCAGTTTTCCCCAAAATGCTATCTTGGCGACATGTATTGAAAATATTTTCTTTCACAAGAATTGCCATGTAATCAATTCGTTAAATACCATGTATTTCTTCGCCGCAAACGGCGATGAAATCCTTGGTTCCCTGATTCCCTTGACAAACTATCACCCTTTTATTTGTCATTGTAATGTCCGTATGAAGAAAGCACTGCTACAGTCACTGTAGTAATATTTCGTAAACCATTCTGTGTTTCTTTGTGATGCGACGGCTCCATAATTCTCCATCACCACCTTTGAGAGGTTCGGGCTTTCCTGTTCCTTTTTGTGCCTCCTCCTTGACCACAACAATGTATCGGTTCATAAACTGCGAATAAAGGTATCAAGTTCTTCAATATTAGCAAAACTTTTACCCGATTGTTTCCTCGCCTTTTCTATTCTGGCAAAAAAATCTTCTTTCGAGAGAAGTGCAGCATCTTCCTTCTCTGCAACAAGTTTGCGTAAAAACTTAGCAGCTCGTTTCAAGAGTTTCTCATCCTCTGCAATAATACTCATATTACGAAGAATTTCAGCGCTTAATTGTAATTCGTCATAACTCAAATCCTCATTTTTTGACATTTTCTTTAGATAAGGCCTGTCACAATCTATATCAACAAATCCTCTTTAGTTATGCAAAGATAAAACAAATCTGATTATCATCCGACTTAACAGCTAAAAACTTTTATGAATCAAGGGGACGCGGTCCCTTGATAATGATTTAGCTGCGGCTTACTTGCAGGCCGGTGGTGCTAAGGGACATCTCCACGAATCGGGCGTTGGCATTCTGACGGTTGGCCAACAGAATCTTGCGGATGCTGGCTGCAGCATCCGGATCCTTTGCCACCATATAGAGATAACCGCCGCCACCCGCTCCCGGGAGTTTGTAACCAAGGCACAGGTCATCGACGAGGTCGGTGAGCCTTCTGACCTCCCTGGGATTCGTTCCGCTGTCGAGCAGCTGATTCTGCACCCATGTCTTGCCGATGAGCTGGCCCATTCTGTTGAAATCATTGCGCTGGATGGCCTCATACATGTCAAGAGCATGCTCTTTCATGCTCCGAAGCAACTGCAACTGCTCATGCTGGTTGAGGAACATCTTCCGCACAATCTCGGAAAGGATGTTCTTGGCAGTTCGGGTAATGCCTGTGTAGAACAGCAGATGGCACGCCTTATATTCGGGCTGTGTGTACAATTCGGAAGGCAACCAGCGCACAACAGGACATTGAGCGAATCCCCTTTCCGTCTGGAGCAGTTTGACTCCCTGAAGAATACCGCCAAACTGATCCTGCCATCCTCCTCCGGTGGTGAGCAACTGTTCAAGCACTAGCGTGCGGCGCCCTATCTCATTCCTGTCCCACATCAGTCCGCAGAAATCATTGAGTGCGCCAAGAACGGTAGCCGCCAGAATGCTGCTAGTGCCCAATCCACTTCCCGCCGGGATGGCAGAGAGAAGCGTCAGTTCGATACCACTGCCAAAGTCCTCCAACTGGTCTTTGAGTGAGGCATATCTCACCTGCGAGAATCCCGGTTGGAAGCCAGCGAGCACCAAGGCCGCCTTCGGGATGGAGAATGGACTGCCAACTAAATGGAAATCAGCCAATTGCTCATACGTCTCAACCTTTTCGGAAGCACCGAGGTCAATACTCCGAAGAATGACATGCCGCTCCGCACAGGGTTTGACAAAAGCCTGAATGGGCGGCTGGCCATTGAGTTCAATGGCAAGATTGACGACATTGCCACCTTCCATCAGGCAGAAAGGAGGTGTATCGGTCCATCCACCAGCTATGTCTATGCGTACGGGGCATCGTCCCCAAACGATTTGGTCACCATAAACGGACAAACGGGGAGCCTGTGTATCCTGCAGCGCAGAAGAGGTCAATCCGTCTCTGAGCAAGGCGAAAGCCTTTCTCTCCTCCTCGTCCCTACCCTCTTTTCCTTTATTCCGGCGCAGACGTGCCCTGAACATGGCGTCACGGATTCTTACCAGCAAGGGTACATCCTCCGGCAAGGGATGCGGTTCTGCTATGCCAAAACGAGCGAACTCGGAGGCAGCATGGTCCAAGTCTATCTGATAGAACACGCTGTGCTCGTAATTATTGGACAGGAACGACCAGTTGAGCTTTCTGTTCTCCTCGCGCTGGGCACAGAGGCGCCGCAGATTGGCTTTGGCAGAGATATCATCCGCACTCATTTTGGGGGACATCTCCCAAACTATCCTGCCGCCATCCAACTGTGTATTGCCCAACATCCACCTCAGTACGAGTTGCGCGTCATGCAAATTGTCCACCAATGGGAAAATGGTTGCTCTCTGCAAGTCCATGCCGCCTTTGATCTGGCTGGCATCGATACCATGTGCGGAAGCCCACTGAGCGAAAGGCATACCCATATAAGAAGTTTTCACATCCGTGACTTCACCTCTGAAGCTATCGGCAAACCCATAAGGCCTCACCACCCACTGATGCTCCCCGACAGGGACGATATCCACGCATTGCCCTGGTGACAGTGATATCTCCCAGGCATTTTCCGGAACGCCTGTAATTATATGATTGTGCGACAGCGTCCAGTGCTCGGAAATACAACAATTCTCAATCCACAGGTTTCGATGCTCGTTGGTGATGGGTATCCATGTCTGAGCGTTCTGGATAAAAATGGAGGGATGCGGTTTCCTGGAACGGTGCATGATTTCCCTTTGGTCGTGGACGAGATTCTGGATGTCCACGGTAGAGGAGATGAGTTCCGGACTGGTGCCATAATGATAGAACTCACCGCCGGGGAGCGGAATGATCGCCACCTTGAGCGAATTCACATCTTCGTCAGTTAAAGTAGGATGCGTACCCATCGCACCCCCAAAAGTGGTATAGAGGTCATACTCCACCACCTCCCCATTCTTTTGGCTTTTGTCAACCAGCATACGTACCGCCTTGTCGCTGAGCAGCCATATCCCGATGTCGACCAAATAGAGGTGATCGTGGCGCAGATTGGCCAAGACCGACGGAGACGGTTTTTGCAGCATGCACTTGAGTTCGGAAGGCGATTTCCTGTCGGCCACGAAGACGCCATGCGTCGAAGCTATCTCATCGTTCAGCCATAAGCCATAGCAGACGACATCGGCATCAGGGATGGTCGGCAAGGGCTTTGTCGTGCGGATGAGCACATCACCGCTGACAATCATCGTATGGTATGAGGGAGGCGCCATCTCAAAGATGCGCTCAAACAAAGGCACTTGCAAAGACAGCAAATCCTGCGACAACCGTTGTCCGCGTTCCCAACGAAACACAGGGATGGGTGTGAGCACCTTGCCTGACGGCGCGTATGCCGGCAGCCTGCGACTCTGTCCGCCCGCATGAAGCAGCAACCGCCGCTCTGCAGTCAGCCATTCATCGAAAGGCACCTGAGGCGCCTGCGACTGATGGCACTGGCGCAACAGCCATGTTGACCCTCCTCCGCTCCCCAATTTCTTGTCAACGGGGTCGTTTGAACAGAACCATTCCTCATGGTCATACCCAGTGATGTCGTGGAAACATTCCACGAGATTGGGAGGCAGGGAGAGCAGCTTTTTCATGTTTTTATGTTTTTAGGAGATGAGAAGTTTTGGAGTTTAGGAGTTTTGGAGTTTAGGAGTTTAGACATTACTACTGCATGTCGTTGTCGCTGTAATACAGCGACCTACCGAACAACAACGACGGAGGTGATTCTTCACTCTTCACTCTTCATTCTTCACTCTTCACTCTTCACTATTAACTCTTCACTCTTCTCACCGCTCCTCCAATGATGGCAAGAAGGAGCAAGACACCAGCGACATAAGCGATGGTCTCCGTCTTCTTGACAGAAGAGGGATGGAAGTCAAGAACGACCTCATGTTTGCCAGGCTGCAGCTGAAGAGCCCTGAGGATATAGTTGACGCGTCCCAACTCCGCCGGCTGACCATCCACGGTTGCCGTCCAGTCAGGATAATATATCTCAGAGAATACCACAACACCACCCTTGGCCGACTCTGCGGTATAGGTGAGGTGGTTGGGCTCATAACTGGTGAGCGTGACTTGTGAGACAGAGTCCTGTGGCACGCTCTCACCGAGCACCTGTTTGAACGACTGGTCTGCCACAGCTTCCTTGTGCAGGTTGTGCTTGCCCACCCCGTCGATTTCCTCGTTGGCATTGGCCACGAAGTCCACCTTGTCCACAAACCAGGCGTTGCCGAAGGCATGGGGATTCTGAAGCGGAGCTGTCTGACCGTTCTGGAGCGGCAGGATGAAATACTTGGTGTTGAGCATGTTGATAACCGGACAGATGCTGTCGGCATTGACGGCCTGCATATCGCCCTGAGCCTGGTTGATGGCCGGCATGACAGCCTGCATCTCAGGCATGATGTATGCCTCGATCATCTCCTGATACCTGCGGAGTTTGGCGGCATGATAGCCACCTACGCTCTTGTGATAATAGGAAGTCTCATTCTCATTGAACGTATTGGTGGCGAAATTGAGCACACGGTAATCGAGCGTCTTGTCCTGCAAGATCTGCTCATCGGTTGCCGTCATCTGCTGAGGCAATTCCTTGACGCTCTTCGGCACAAACATATTGTCGTTGAGATAACGCTTGTTGACCGTCCACATATCCAACAGACAGACGACGGCCAATATCCACACCATATACTGAGCCTTCAGCTTGCGGGCCTGATAGAGCAGGAGCACCGCCATACCGACGACGATGATGAGCAAAGACCTCCAGGCATCCGCCGTGAAGATGGACTTCCTCACCTCCCTGAGATTGTCGAGCAACGGATTGAGTTGGTCGGCGGGGAACTGGCTGAGTGCCTGCATCTCTGACGAGGAGACATAGTCGAAGAACATGGAAGGAATCAAGGCAAACAACAGACAGGCGCCACCTGTCAGCGCAAAACTGGCGTACAGATACTTGATTTTCTTTTTCAGCAAATCTGGCTCATCCACGATTTTCTTGAGCGCCATCATGGCCAGCAGCGGGATGGTGAACTCAGCGATGACCAAGATGGAAGCCACGGTGCGGAATTTGGCATACATGGGGAAATGGTCGATGAAGAGATCGGTCAGACCCATGAAATTCCTGCCCCATGAGAGGAGAACGGACAATATCGTAACCGCCAGCAGCGCCCATTTCATCGGACCTTCCACAATGAACAAGGCGAGCACGAACAACAGCACGACAAACGCGCCCACATATACAGGACCGCTTGTGCCTGGTTGCTCCCCCCAGTACTGACCTATCTGTCCATAGATGTCATAATACATAGGGTTGGCCTTTTTCATGGCTGTCTCGTTGGCAGCCAGCGGAACGGACGCACCACCCTTTGTATTAGGAATCAGGAGCGTCCATGTCTCCCCGATGCCATAGCTCCACTGGGTGATATAGTCACGCTCCAGACCGCTGTCCGTCTGGTTGGCATTGTTCTCCTTCACCAGCTCGCTCTTGCCGCGCATCGTCTCCTTGGAATACTGCCATGTATGATAAAGGTTGGACAAATTGATACAGATGCCCACCAAAGCCGCCACCGCACACACAGCCGAAGCCTTCAGGAAACGGGCTATCTGCTTTTGGCGGACCGCCTCGATGAGGAAGGCGACAATCATGAAGAAAATGATGAACAGATAATAGTATGTCATCTGCACATGGTTGGCGTTCACCTCAAATGCCGTAAAAAGAGCCGTCACAACAAAGCCCCAGAACAGCTTTCCCCTGTAAGCGAGCACGATACCCGCTATCATGGGAGGCAGGTAAGCCAACGCCCACACTTTCCAGATATGGCCCGCGGCGATGATGATGAAGAAATAACTGGAGAATGCCCAGATGATGGCCCCCAGCGCAGCGAGTGACTGGCGGAAATCATAAGCACGGAGAAGGATATAGAATCCCAGGAGATAGACAAAGACATACCACACATTTTCGGGAAGCCATAGATGGTATGCCCGGATCACCTGTGACAATCCGTCTGTGCTCTTGTATGATGGCGATGTCTGATAGGTGGGCATACCTCCAAAAGTGGAGTTGGTCCAGCGGGTACGCTCACCAGTCTTCTGATAATACTCCAGAGCCTCCTGTCCCGCACCGCGACCTGCCGACGTGTCGTGCTGATAGAGGATTCTCCCCTCAATGTCAGCTGGCAAGAAATAAGCGAAGGCAATCAGGACGAACACCACGACAGCGATGATGTCGGGCAAACATTGTTTGAATTTTTCCATATTTTTGAAAATTATTTTTGCAAAGTTACTGATAAACGGCAGAACAGCCAAATTAATTCTCCGTTTTCCTTGTCGCCTTGTTGTGTTTGAACACCCACCTGACCAGGATGAAATTGACCGGTACGGCGATGAGGTAAACAGGTATGGGTGCCAATGTCTCACTGACCCCGAGGTACAGGAACAGGTTGAGGAGAATCATGTGGAGCAAATAGTTGTTGATATGCGCTCCAATGAAGCCGATGCCCCGTTTGACTGATGCCTTGGACTTGAAAGTGAAATAGGAAGACAAGAAAAAATTGCAGATGAAACTCAGGAGATAACCGATGGTGTATGCGATGTTGGCATTCATATAGTGGTTGAGCACCCAATAGATGCCATAGTGGAGAAGGGTGGCAAATACTCCCACTATGCCAAACCTGATGACTTCGTTCCAGTTGACTTTCATTTCCTTACACAAACTTCTCCAAACAACTCACCTTTTCGATTGGCTATAAAACCATAAGCCTCGGCTCCTTCTGAAGACTTTCTGATTTGCTCTTCCAAGACAGAAAGTCCGGATGGCAGATATCCCAACACCGTGGAGCCCTGACGGATGACTATCCGTCCCCCCTCCATACTGGCTATAGCCCGGAACAGCCCGACTTTGTCTTTCACTTGATCAGAGTCGGCAACGATCAGGTCATAATGCACGAAGCCCTTTTTCACCATCAGTTGGATTTCCCCTTCGTAATCAGTAAAAGGAGTCATGTCGGCAGGAGGGCAATCGATATCAAGGATGCCATTGAAGACCCATTGATGTCCACTTGCCTTATAGACAGGGGCTTCATAGTCGCTGGGCGCCTCCTCTTTTTTTCTCAAAAACAGGAATGCCAGTATGATGACGATGACGGCAATAATGATAATATATTCCATTTCTCAGTTTATTAACACTTACTTATTTCCACAACTGACCATTCACATAAACATTTTTGTAAGAAATCTTACCGGTTCCGACCACGTGACAGACTTCCTGCTCGGTCACACCATCAAAGCGGCAGTTCTTAAAAGAAATATCCTCGGCCTGCACCCGATTCTCAAGTCCCTCGACATGCAGCATATACCTGCTCTTCTTACTTGTCACATTCTCGAAGCGGATGTTGTGGAAATAGGGATAGTATTTGCCTTCGTTCACATGCCAGTAGTTGAGCTCGATGCCCAATATTGCGAGGTCACACGTGCCCACCTCCACGTTTCTGACGTAAACATTTTTCACCTCCCCACCCCTGTTGGGATTGGACTTGATGCGGATGATGCGGTTGAGGTGCGGACTATCCATCTTGCAGTCCTCCACCCATACGTTGGAGCAGCCGCCAGTGATCTCACTGCCGATGGCTACCCCAGCGTGACCGTCCTTCATCCGGCATTTGCGGACGATGATGTTTTCAGAAGGAATCATCCACCGACGGCCGTCATCATCCTTGCCGCTCTTGATGGCGATGCAGTCGTCGCCCGTGTCAAAGAAACAGTCCTCGATGAGCACATTGCGGCATGACTCAGGGTCACAGCCGTCGTTATTGTAACCATGACTGTTGAGCGTGAGTCGCCTGACCGTGATATTCTCCGACATCAGCGGATGAATCAGCCAGAACGGAGAACGGTTGATCTCGAAATCCTCCAGGAGGATGTTCTTGCATTTGTAGAAATTGATGAACTGTGGCCTCATGCCGATGCTGCCCTCAAAAACCCTTTTGTCCATGGGCCATTGCTGCTCCAGGGCACGGTTGAGCCAGTCTTTCTCCTTACCCACGGTGCCATCGGGAAGCGTCACCTTCCAGATGGTGTCGGGATGAAGCCAGTTGTCCTTGGTAGCCATGCCATCCAATTTTCCCTTTCCGGTGACGGCGATGTCGCGCTCATTATAGGCATAGATCAGGGGCGAGAGGTTGTAGCAGTCGATGCCCTCTATACGGGTCAGAACCAGCGGGTAGAGCCTGCGGTCGGTGCTGAACTGCAACACGGCCCCGTCCTCAAGATGAAGGTTGACCCTCGAACGGAGATGGATGGCAGCCGTTTTGAATACGCCTTTGGGGATCACCACCTTTCCACCACCCTGCATGGAGCAAGTTTCGATGGCCTTGTTGATGGCATCGGTATAGAGAGAATCCTTTGATTGATGAAAATCCACTATATTGAACGTCCTGTCGGGAAAAGTGGGCACAACAATGGTGCTCTCCACTTTTTTCATCTGTTTCCATGGATTGGCTGCTTGGGCATGCCCCAGCGTCAGTATCGCACACAATGCCAGGAAAAAGAAATGTGCCGTTTTCTTCATGTCTTTTGCAGTTTTGTCTTCCTTTTCACTTTTTGCCAATCAGCACAAGGATTTGCTTGCCGTCCTCATCCCCCTCTTTGGCATCCTTGCGTATCTTGTCCAAGATCTCTTTTCCATCCTTCTCATCGCGGATGGCTTTCATGATCAAAGACTTCGCCTTTGCCTTATCAGCTGTCACGCCCTGACCTTTCAGGTAGCATTTGCCCAAAGCGTAGAGCGCGTCGGCATTGTCCTGTTTGGCTGCCTTGGAAAAAAGAGAGACCGCTTTCGCAATGTCCTGGGTGGTGCCCTCTCCTTTCTTATAGCATCGTCCCAACTGATACTGAGCCTTGGCATAACCCTGGTTGGCAGACAGGCTATACCAATGGAAAGCCTGCTTGTCGTCCTCCTTCAAGCCCCTTCCCTTGTCATAGCACAATCCCAAACGGTATTGCGCCTTCTTGTGACCTTTCTTGGCTGCCTCCTGGAAGAGCGGAACAGCCTTGGCATAGTTCTTGGCATCGTACAGGTCTTTTGCCTGATCATATATCTTCTCGGCAGACTGAGCCTGAATTGAAAGGCCTACCAACCATAAGAGCAGAAAACACAATTTTCTCATTTTGATTCGTTTTATTATTTCCACAAATTAACTACCTACAAAAATACAATCAAAAAATGAGAGGAGGAAAGAATTTGGGTTTATTTTTTTGAATTGTGGCCGGATTAAGTTAATTTTGCATCTCGGATATATACAGAACAGCCCCGTTGGATGTGTTCAGACATATAGCCGCAAACAATTTAAAGCCATCATTATGAACCCACAAGAGAAACGCCAGCAAAAAATGGCTGAGAAAATCATTCTCAATCTGAAGCGCCGTCATTTTGACGCATACTATTGTCATACCGCAGAGGAAATCATCGCCCAAGTGAGACAGCTGATGGAAAAAGGCAGCAGCGTGACATGGGGAGGCTCAATGAGCATCCGCAGCATCGGCCTCACCGATGCATTGAAGAACGGAGACTATCAAGTGTATGACCGTGATGAAGCCAAGACTGACGAGGAAAAGCTGAGCATATACAGGAAAGCCTTCGAAGTGGATTATTACCTGTCAAGCGTCAATGCGATGACAGAGGATGGTGTGCTGGTGAACATCGACGGCAACGGCAACCGTGTGGCCGCCATCACATGGGGTCCCAAGCGTGTGATTTTTGTGGTGGGACTCAACAAAGTGGCAGCAGATGTGGAAAGCGCCCTTCAGCGTGCCCGCCATACCGCAGCGCCCATCAACGCCATGAGATTCAACATCAATACTCCTTGCCAAGCTGACGGGCTTTGCCATAACTGCTACTCAACAGACAGCATCTGCAACTATTTCCATTTCCTGCGTCTCTCACATCCTGCCCAGCGCCACATCGTGATCCTTACTGATCTGGAACTGGGATACTGTGAAAGTGAAGAGTGAAGAGTGAAGAGTGAAGAATGAAGAGTGAAGAGTGAAGAGTGAAGAATGAAGAGTGAAGA
>CAMZHP010000027.1 GCA_947306845.1 uncultured Prevotellaceae bacterium | reverse complement strand
CCGAGTCCGAACGTGGACGCTCCCATCATCAACGAATACAAGATGGCATTGGAATGCAAGGTGGTGACCTTCGAAGAGGATGGCAACGGCGGTGCCCGCGTGGTGGGTGAGATCGTCAACATGAGCGCCGACGAGAGCATCCTCGACGAGGAGGGCAACATCGACCTCGGCAAGCTGCAGCCCGTCATCTTCGACTCTTCCAAGAACACCTACCGTGTGGTGGGCGAAAAAGTCGGCGATGCCTGGGGATCCGGTAAGACCATACAAGAACGGGAAGTGAAATGACAAGAACCTTTCATCAAAAACAATAAGACACCCCTACACCCCACATACAACATAGACGAGTATGGCGAACTAACAAGTTCACATCACTTACCTGAAAAGCCACCTCCAATGAGGTGGTTTTTTTATACCCACATCAAACCTTGAATCTATCACGTCCTACCGTTTGTCATCACTTCGCAAAGATAAACGGCATCTCGTTCTCAACCTCGGTTTTCACGGTTTTCTTGTTTCCCTATCGGCTGCCATAGGCTGACAACAAACCCGCAAACCTTCCGATTGTTTCACACTCCCTGCCCTCTTTGCATGGCGGCGTAATAACAACGCCCGGACGCGAAAGCTGCTTCAGCAGCATAAACGAAAGGGAAATAAAAACAATACCGCTATGCTTCTTAAACACGCTTGCTTCCAATATATCCCACAACGATACCATAAACGTGCATCGTTTGAGGAAATCGACCTTGCCTACAAACTCCATTCTTTCAAAGATGGCCGGAATTACGCCAAACGTTGGGCTGCCAACGTAGTGTGTGACACCCTTTCCCTCATTGATATGACAGACACCATCTTCTTGTGTATCCCCGCGAGTTGTCAACATACCCACGCCAGGCGATTCAAGAAATTCTCTGCTATGGTGTCCGACAAACTTCACGCAGAAAACGGATATGACTACATCCACGTTATCGGGAAACGCAACAAGGCTCATATCAGTCACACCCACGAACTCGCAGAAGACATAGACCAATACGTCCAAATTGACGAAACCAAACTTGCCGGCAGAAAGGTAGTGGTGTTCGATGACATAACCACTTCTTGCAAGACAGCGGACGCTTTCATCAAGCGCATCCAACAAGCAGGTGCAAACGTCAGGTTGGCCATCTTCCTCGCAAGGACTAAATCTTATAAATCGTATAACTAAAATTTTACAGCTATGCCAAATTGGGCTTTTACATCGTATGTACTGGAGGGTGAGGAGCGAGAAATCAAACAACTCGACAAAATCCTCACCACCCTCAGTAAGAGAAAGACTCCTAAAGTCAAAAGTGACTTTAATCAACACTGGCTCGGATGCCTTGTCCACGAGCTGGGTGGTGATTGGAACAAAATCTATTGCCGTGGCTCTTGGTGTGAAAAAGAACGCAACGGCAACACTCTTAAGCTTTGCACCGAGACCGCATGGGGACCGATGAACGAGGTGTTCGACTTCATCTGCCAAAAATTCCCTTCCATCAAATACTACTATGCCTCCGAGGAGGACGGGATGGGAGAATACTACACCAACGACATCGAAGGGAAATACTTCCCCGACCGGTACCACATCGACCTCTGCGACCCCGATGAAAACTATGACAGCGACTATTTCAAGACGTTCGACGAACTGCTCAGCTGGCTCAATGAGAAATACAAGCCAACGACCCCACTCCGCACAGAAGAGGATATAGAAAACCTTGATGACGAGTGGAGGGAGAAAAACGATGATGCATTCATCAACCTCCATCACATCGTTGTCTGCGACCAATGAAATAAAGGAGGGAGAACGACAAACTCCCTCCCCCTATCAACCACTAACATTCAATCCATCACCTATGAAAAGTATCTCTAACTACCTCAACACCCCAAGCAACATCTACAAGTCAGTGACTAAAGGCGCAGTTATCTTGACCCACATCATCTGTACACTCTTGTGTATCGTGGTGGCAATAGCAGAGACCCACCCCATGGCTGCCATCTTCATCACAGCCATCATCGGCGGCATCGTCTTCCTGACAAAGACTACGCCAAGCGAGAACAAACAATAAAGCAAAAGGTAACGGGGGAGCCAACCACTCCCTCACTCAAAAAACCACAAAAATGAACACACAACCCAAGACATTTTTCATCATCACACACGTTACCGTCTCCGCCTCAGAACCCGATGCCAACGGTTTCGTCGATGCAAGGCTGTTCAAGACCAGACAAAAGGCTCTCGACCAACTCAAAATCTGGAGAGACGAGGAACTGGAATACCGAAAGAATACCGGTGCAGCCTATGTGGTCTATGCCGACAACGACCAGAAATTCCACTGCACTTGGGATGCTGACAACGAGGGTGTCATCATCTCAATCAAGGAAGTCGAGGTGGGGTAATCCCCCACCCTCTTTATTAACGATCAATCATCACAAAAATGAAGTATCCCCAATCTCCCCACACTGTCACCTACAAGCCTATCAAGAAAGGTGGCTGCTACATCGTCAAGATCTCCGCCCTATTCGGAAACGACGGCAACTACCGTGTTTCATTGAGAGAGGAATCTGATGCTCACACGGCTCAAATCACAGACCTCAATCTTCGCCGACCATCCCACCGCCGATGGCTGGAACGATACGTCAGGGAACTTACCGGTCGCATCCACATCATAGGCGTCTATTTCGGAACCAATGACTGCCTCGGATGCAACCACTACACTCTTGACAAGTTCATCGAACAACACAGGAACTTCTCTTCAATGGATTACCTCCAAGATATCCATCTACCTCCTTGATTCTAAGTCATCAGAATGACCTACTCTTTCTTGTCATCCTCTGCCTCATACATGCTGAGGGCTTCCTTCAGTTTGTCCCGCATATACTTTACAGCTTGCCGGGGATAAATAATCTTGATACCCGGCCCATAGGACATAAAGACCGAATACATCTCGAAATTGATGACCACGTCAATCCTGAAGACGCAACTGCCGTCTTCGGGGTCTTCCCTCAATAGCTGTTGGGAACGATGAATCGGCTTTGTCTTGATGTACTTGCTTTGTTCAGCTGTTGCCCAAAACTTGATAGTACGAGGTGTGTTCTTGATGTTCTTGCTCACTCCTATCACGTCATCAAAGAAATGCTCCGAGTCGAAATCGGGATTCTCACGGAATGGCACATCCACAGGCTCCACGCTCTTGATGCGGTCAAGTGCCAAGTTATAAAGCAACAAATCTTTGGCTCGGCAACCAAACAAGAACCAACGGTTGCGGAACTCCTTCAAGAGATATGGACAGAAGATAAACTCCGTGGGACGGCGTGCGGAGAACGACTGGTACATGATACGCAGAGTCTGCTTGTGTGCGATATAGTTGTACAAGGGATTCAACAGACGGATACCTTTCAAGTCGGGCACGCTGTCGAAATGGATGATTGGCTTGCGGTTATTGCGGCTGATGGCCAGTTTATCCTGCAAGCGGCTGACCACATCGGACATCTCTGAGAACTGCCCGAAGTCCTCCAACTGCCGCAGCATGTCAACGGCTTCCTGCATCACCTCATAGTCGTTCTGCGACATCGGCATGTCCATGATGGAATAGTCACTGTCCGCATAGCGGTAGTACTTGTGGTCATAGACCTCAATGGGGGCATTGTACCCAAGTTTGTCGGAGCGCATCATTTGAATGTCGCCCTGCACGGTACGCACGGAAACGCCCTTCCGAATGCCCTCCATATCATACAGGGCTTCAGAACAAGCGTCCACAAGGTCTTCGAGGGTCCAACGGCGATAGCGGTTGCGAAGACAGTTGTCAATGGTCTTGTAGCGTATCAACGCATTCTTATTGGCTGGCATGGTATTGCTTTTTAGTTCATTTCAAATTGCTTTTTACGAATCTCTATCATCAAGTCGTTGACAAAGTCCGCATCAATCTTTTCTGGGATGGAGGACTGCTCCATCAATTGGTTCATCCGTTCCTTGTCCTGTTCCAACATCTCGATGATTTCCTCATACTCAAACTTGTGGTTGCGCACGTCCAACAGGAACTGTCTGTCCCACGTGCGCTGCAGAATCACTCCCCTACCCTCTGCTATCTCCGCCGCCATATGCATCAGACGGAAGCAGTGCATCATGTTTTTTGCGTCGTAGTTCTTGTCGAGGTTTGACTCATAGCGTTTCGGATTGCGGTTCCTCACCCACTCCTGATACTCAGCGTACTGACGGCAATGTGTGGAGTAACCGCTCTGGTTGTAGGAGATGAAGCACATGGGACGGGTGTTTTTGTCATCGATGGAAGAGAGGCGTATCTCATCGGCCTTGGCATCCAAGTTGATGACACCACGGTAGCCTATAGGCTCAGCCTGAGACAACCTTTCGATGACCGTATTCTTATCCCTTTCGCTATAGTAATCCTGACAGAAAGAGAGAAACTGCTCATCGTTTTTCCAATCCGGGTAAGCGGCGGTATGCGCCCCGAAGTCATAATACACGCCGTAGATGTCATGCATATTCGGCACATTGACCAATCCGCAGAACTCCTGATGCAGACTACGGTTGGCAAGCCAGTCGCGAAATTTCGTACTGCCCTGTCCCTTGAACGTATAGATGAAGTCGTATGGAGTCAGTCGCTCTGTCACGGGATTGACAATCTTCTTGTTTAGGCCACGCGCCTTCTCAATCTGAGACTTGGCATAGCCGAAGAAGGGACTGAAGCACTGCTTGCTGATGAACTGGTTACGATTGTCGATGATCATCTGCATAAGCGGATGGATATCACCGATGACCTTGTCCTTAGGCACAAAAAGGCTCTCCAACACCGTGGGGTTAGACTTCAAGAGCAGACGAATCAACTCCCCTATCTCATACCATGTGTTGTCATGACGGCTGTCTGTCACCTGGGGCTTGTAGCCGAAGCAGCCGAACAGTTCGTCACGCGTGCAGACAAAGACACCGCTGGTATCGATGTCGCTGTACTCATTGTTGAGACCATATAAGTGGCTGCCTCGGATGTATTCATAAAGCAACCTGCCGTCCTTCCTAATGATGTCAAAGTTGGTCATCATAATCATCCATTTTTCTTCGCTATTGCAAAGATAAGTAATTTCTACGCATCCTATTTGCGTAGAACTCGAAAAATATGTTTTTTCGATATTTTTTACAAAACTTTTCCCCTAATACGCAAAAACAATGCGTAGTAACACTATAGTTTTGCATCGCGGTCTGAAAAACATCAGACACGTTTAGAAATATGAGCTACGAGGCACCACCAATTTAAAGATGTATTACAATTAAAACGAAAAGACAATGCAAGTCAAGATGATCAACAATCGTCCAGTGAAGATTTGGACGGACAACGTCGAGGAATCGGCCATGAGCCAGATAGAAAATCTGACCACGCTGCCCTTCCTCTTCCATCACCTTGCCATCATGCCCGACGTGCATGCTGGCATGGGAATGCCTATCGGTGGTGTGCTGGCATGTGTGGATGCCGTGATACCCAACGCCGTAGGCGTGGACATAGGTTGCGGCATGTGTGCCGTGAAGACCAACTGGAAAGTGAGCGACATACCCACCGATGTGCTCCGCAAGCAAATTATGAGGGGTATCCGCAAGCGCATCCCGTTGGGAATGGACCACCACAAAGAGGCACAGGACGAGAAATATCTGCCCGTAGGACACGACATCGATACCCTGGAGGTAGTGAAGCGCCGCATCAACTCCATCCCCAAGGAGGTGGGAACACTGGGCGGGGGCAACCACTTCATAGAGTTGCAGAAAGACGAGGAGGACACCCTTTGGATTATGATTCACTCGGGTTCACGCAATCTGGGCAAGCAGGTAGGCGACTATTACAACAAACTTGCCGCCGAACTCAATGTGCAGTGGCACTCCGTGGTGTCGCCCAACATCCGCCTGCCGTTCCTCGCACGTGGATGCAAGGAGTTCGATATGTACTGGAAAGAAATGCAATACTGCATCGACTTCGCCCTCTGCAACCGCAAGCTGATGATGGAGCGCATCGAAGATGTGCTAGCCGACGCACTGGAAGGCATAGAGTTCGAGCCGATGATTAACATCGCCCACAACTACGCTGCTTGGGAGAACCACTTCGGGAAGAATGTCATCGTTCACCGCAAGGGTGCCACCCTCGCCCGTGAAGGAGTCATCGGCATCATACCTGGCTCTCAGGGAACGGCCTCCTACATCGTGGAGGGTCTCGGCAACCCCGACTCGTTCTGCTCTTGCTCGCACGGTGCCGGTCGTGTGCTGTCACGCACGGCAGCCATCAAGACCCTCGACATGGCTACGGAAGTGGCACAACTCGAGGCCAAGGGCATCGTACACGCCATCCGTTCACAGGACGACATGCAGGAGGCATCGGGTGCATACAAGGACATCGAAACGGTCATCGCCAACGAGGCCGACCTGGTGAAAGTGAAGACCCGACTGCTCCCCGTGGCGGTAATCAAAGGATGAGATCTACAGCTTGATCCCATACTTCACTATACGCTCCTCCATCATCCCTTCGGGCATGAAACGGAGGAGTGTTTTGGTGATGGTGTTGAGCATGCTCTGACGGATGTAGTCCTCACGAATATAGAGTGAGACACGGCGCTGCGACAAATAGTCACCTTCTATGCGACGGACATTCTCACGTTGCTTGTCGGTAAGGAAGGGCAAGTGCATTTCGGGGATGATGGTAAAACCGCCATTCTCATCGACGATGCGGATAAGGGTCTCGATGCTGCCAGCCTCGTAGATATGCCGCCCTTTAGTCCTTGCCTTGCAGAAACTGAACGCGCTCTCACGAAGGCACTGCGCCTCCTTCATCACCCACATCTTCTCATGCTCCAGGTTCTCGGGCTTGAACACGGGAAGCTTCCTCCAGCAGTTTTCCGCCAGATAGACCATAAATTTCTCTGTATAAAGCGGTATCTCCAACACTCCCTGACGGGTGTTCCCGCTGATGGCGATACCGGCGTCGAGATGCCCCAGCAACAACTCGCCGAGCATCGTGTCGGCTTTCATCTCCTTTATGCTGAGTTTGACAGAAGGATAATCCTCCACATAATGCTTGATAAACTTTGGAAGGATATAAGGAGCGATGGTCGGTCCAACAGATAGTGAGAGTTCGCCGGACACATTCCCCTTTTCCTCGTTCACCAACCAAGTGATGCGTTCTGCTTCGGCAATGGCACGCTCTGCCTGACGGATAATCTTTACTCCGTTGGCCGTCGGTGTGACACTTTTGTTGCTGCGCTCAAAGATACGCACATCAAGTTCCTCTTCCAGTTTCACCAACATGGCACTCAGTGTAGGCTGGGAGATACCGCAAGACTCAGCGGCCTTGGCAAAATTACGGTAGCGGTCGATGGCTACAATATATTTCAGTTGCTGTAAAGTCATACCTCACAAGTTTACCATAATAGATAAAATCGATGCAAAGATAGAAAATTACATTCATATTTCTATTGTTTCTTTTGTAATTTTGCACAAGAAAAAAAATAGAATGCAACATGGAACAGAAGAAGAATAAGAAAAAGAACTTCCACAGGCATTTCGAGACCAAGGGCATGCCGCTCTATTGGATACTTTTCGCCTACCTCGTCATCGGATGGCTCTATCCGGTCATCGGCCTGCTTGCGCTCATCTGCATGATAGGGCCTGTACTTACATCCATCTGGCGGGGACGATACTGGTGCGGTCATGTCTGTCCGAGAGGTAGCATGTACGACCGTCTGCTCTCGAAATATTCACCTCACAGACCCATACCGAAGTTCGTGCGGACATTCGGTTTCCGGCTGTTCATGGTGTTCTTCATCTTCTCCATGTTCGGCATCCAACTGAGTTTCGCCAAGAGTTGGGGGGACGTGGGACGCGTATTCTGGACCATCATCCTCATCACCACCATCGTCGGGGTAACGCTGTCGTTCATCTATGCTCCCCGTACCTGGTGCAGTTTCTGCCCTATGGGAACCATCTCACGCTGGGTGGCACCCAAGAAAGAACCATTACCCAAAGGTTTCAAGTCTGTCCACGTGAGCAGTGCCTGTCAGATGAAATGCAAGAGTTGCGCACGTGTCTGTCCCATGCAACTCACGCCCTACGACTCTCGTGGTGAAGTAACAGGCTACCTGCACCCCGACTGTATCAAATGCGGAAAATGTACTTTGGCCTGCCCGACAAAAATCATGAATCTAAAAAAATAGCAATACGATTATGGAGAATATCAAAGACTATCAGCAGTATCTCAGAGGATACAACTACACAGGAACAATCCCTGTCATCATTGATTTCTACGCCACGTGGTGCGGTCCTTGCAAAAGCATGGCTCCCATGCTGAAACGACTGGCTCAAGACTACGAAGGACGCATAAAGGTACTGAAGGTGGATGTGGACAAAAACCAGGCTCTGGCCATGGCTGCCCGCATCCAATCAATCCCCACGCTCTTCTTCATCACCAAGGATGGGAACATCGAGCGGCAGGTTGGCGCACTACCCTATCAGGAACTCACAAGACTGGCAGAAAGTATAATGGAATAGAGCCATCATCATCAATCCCAAAGCACGAGTTTTCATGCTTTGGGATTTTTTTGTATTTTTGCACTTGCTTTATTGACATACGAAATGGAACAATTCGAAGAACAACTGCGAAAAGACCTGCACCAGTTCCTCCTCAGCATGCACGAGGTGGATGAACGGTTGCCGGAATGCCCTGACGTGGAGGAGAAATGGGAAGAGATAGCGAAAGCCTACATCCCGGACGGCATCAGGGAGTTCAACGACTTCCCGTCCGCAAGCCTCGGATGGATGATGTACATCGGCATGGCCGTGGCTAAATTCTGGGATGTGGAGTGGGAAATATACTCAAACATCGAAGACCTATATGCTTTTATGCGGGACAAACGGGGCTATGACAGTATGGACGAGTACATCCGCGAGGAAGTACTGCTGCTCAGCGGCGTGGACTACACCGTACTGGAGAAACTGGTCGGCGAATGCGCATCCCGTGTCTATAACGCGCTGCGACATCAGAACATCGAACCAGGAACAAGAGATGCGTTCAACGCATACGTCATCTGTTTGCACCAACTCTATCTAATGGGAGCGGCCATACAGCTGAAACGGATGGGATACCGCATGACAAAAATGATGAACTGAGAGATGATAAAATCTACGCATCAGCTCCTACAACAATACGCTGAACGATACGAGACGGCTGACTTCCTTATAGATGATCCCTCATGGTTCATGCACCAGGTCAACGGCATCAAGAACCAAGAGGCAATGGCATTCATCGCCTCAAGCCTGAGCTATGGAAACCGCAGTCAGTTCAACAAAAAAATCGAGATGATTCTCGACTGGTCAAATGGAGAAGTGGATGACTGGATAAAGAATGGAAAATTCGAAGACCATTTCAAGAAAGGAGACACCAGATGCTTCTACCGCCTGTATAAAAATGACACCATGCATCGTTTCCTTCATGCCTACCAGCAACTACTGCTGACGTACGGCTCACTGGGTGATTACGTCCGCCAACATGCCACGGACGCTCCCTCTGCCATCGCGGTCATCTGCCAGTATTTCAACAGCAACGGCAGCAGCAGAATCATTCCCCATAACACCCTTTCGGCGTGCAAGCGAGTGTGCCTGTTCCTCAGATGGATGGTACGCAACAACTCACCCGTCGATCTAGGACTTTGGGCGGACTTCATCGACCGACGCACACTCATCATGCCATTGGATGTCCATGTCCTCCGACAGTCAGCACACCTTGGACTCCTTACGACCAAAACGGCAACGATGTCAGCCGCACGCCGCCTGACAGCCACTCTCGCCAAAATCTTCCCTGATGACCCACTGAAAGGAGATTATGCTCTGTTCGGATATGGTATAAACAATAAAGAACCCTAAAAGACCCTCATACCTTGACAAACATTCTAAAAGATAGTAATATCTGATGCAACATTGTGTTATATGTATATTTTATTGATATCTTTCGATGTATTTTCATATCTTTGCATGTCTCTTGTGAAAAACAAAAATACATAACCATTAAACAAACTATAATATGGAAGAAAATAACAGACCTCAATTGAGCGAAGAAGAGAAAAAGGAATTAGAAATGTTACTGGAAGGTATTCCCAGGGAAGAAAATGGAAATCTCACCGTTGATGCTTTTTTAGCTTTCGCTGAAAAAGCTGGAAAATATTATAGGAAAAAATTAGAAGAATTAGAAGATAAATATATTGTAGATGACCTTGATGAAGAAAAAATACCTGAAGAAACAACTTCAAGTGACAGCCAACCTTCTTCAGATGAGGATTTACCTTTCTAAATAATTCTCTCACACATTAACAATAAACACCATCTGGAAGCGATTGTCTTCATTTTGACAGACTCTCTTCACTATTAAAACATACTAATTTACTCACACCAACAACCATAACAACATGAAATACAAATTTGAAGTAACAATCTACTTCACCTATACAGAAAAAGACATAGAAGTTGAAGTGGAACTGACAGACAAAGAAGTAACCAGAATAAAGAAACTGGTTGCCGAAGACTGTGAGGCACGGAAGAAGGCTGAAAAAGAATTGGAAGAAGATGATTTCCTACCAAAACAATGCCTCTTGGAAATCCTCGACAATCATGACACGAAGCTTTTCGAAAAATTCTGGAACGTGATATTTCCACCCGTTTTTGTTGAAATACTAATCTCTGACTTTGAGGAAAATGATGCAGAAAGACATGAGGATGACAACTTCAGGGATTACCATAAAGCCGACTTTGACAAACTATACGAAATGTACGGCGACACGTTGGAAATAGATTATCATTATGCATGTCTATGTAAAATACCTAAAGATTGGATGCCATAACCTCTACCAACGACAATAAATCATCGACGATGACCAACGTTTACCATCGCGAGGACTCGAACGCATTCGCAACAAAGGTAGGCAAGAAAATCAAAGGATGGTATGACAATGACACCCTCCACGAGAATGCCATAAGAAGAATCGTGCTCCAGCGTGAAGAGATATACGCTCTCATGGAGAAAGTGAAAAAGGTCAGTGTGAAGAAATTGCTCAAATACCTTGACTCAAGCGGCTTCTTCTACCGCCCGTCTTCTGCAAACAGACACCACAACTACCCTGGTGGATTGGCGGAACATTCTCTTGCCACATTCCGTATAGTTGATGAATGGAACAAGATGACCCCTGACGAGCGTAGGGAAAGCGAATTGTTCACCAGGTTCTTGTCAGACAAACAATTCGATTGCGACATACTCACCGAAAAAGCAAACGAAGACGATATAGTCATTGCTGCCCTCTGCCATGACCTATGCAAGGCCAAGCATTACTATATAGATGGACGTAACATCAAAGGCCACAACTCTGACCCGGAACCGCGAAGAATGCACTCACGTTTATCTGTGAAGCGCCTGGAAGAAAACGGTATTTCACAAAAGAAATGTGAAGAATTGCTTTTGGCTGTGTTGACCCACATGCGGCTATATAGTAAACCAAGAAACGAGAAAGAAGCGAAAAATCAGAAAAAGGGACGTTCCTCTATGTTGGCCATTGTCGTCTGGGCTGCTGACAAACTCGACGCAAGCAGGCATCCTGCTGGAAAAAGACATCATGAGTTTTAAAACTTACCACATAGACAACTCCCTATACAACTCCCTTTTGATGACAGCCCTTTAAGAATTGTCATAATGATAAGCCGCCCCCCTAACCAGTTATTTATCTCCATCTTCGTTCAATGAAATAGAACACCCAATATATGAGGAAAATACCAATCAAGGTGGCCAGAAGATCTATCCATAGAAAACCCTGGCCAAGCATCATGTGACCGATGAATGTGCTCCGGAACGACACCAGCCAAGGCCAACTAATCAGCTGTGAGAATTCCACTAGATAAGAATGAATCAGACTTATTAGTGCAACAAAGGGGAGACCTTTCTTGACCAGTATGATACGCCAAAAACAAAAGACCATCATGGCCCAGAGGGCATCACCCACCTCTTTCGTGAGCCAGCTGATATGTCTGGAATAGAGTCCGATTGGAATCAGGACGATGATGCCAACCAACGAGATTAGAAGCTTTCTTTTCATCTATTTTGATATATATCCCCCTATTGCTTCATCATTTCTTCTGCCATACGGTTCACCTCCTCAATATCAAGCTTGGGCAGTTCCATATCCTCCACACCTTCGAATTCCAAAAGGAATCCCATGTAGGAGGGTAAAGTGAGCAAGGCTCCTTCACGTCCCACATTGTAATCACCAAATTTATAGGCATGGGTAATGTGGTATTTCTCTTGGTGATTAAGCACAGTGCGCAAGCTTTTTGCCTTATTGGTGGTGGATTTCACCTCACAAGGAACGCATTCCCCATTCTGACGGATGAGGAAATCAAGTTCCAAGCCACTGTCTTTGTGAAAGTAATAAAGATTCTGCCCCTTCTTATGAAGGAAGTCGGCCATGACACCTTCAAAAATAGCCCCCTTGTATCCGTATAGATTCCCCTGAAGGACATCTGCACGTGTGCCAGGATCAAGCATGGCCATCAACAGCCCAATGTCCGTGGGATACACCTTGAAAACATCTTCATCGGCATTGCCATCCAACGGAAGCTCCGGTGGGTTGGTATTGTAGCATCGGTGAATGATGCCGGCATCTTCCAACCACTGGAGACTGCCTGCATATTGGGAAGCGCGACCACCTTTTTTGACGACAGAGTATTGGAACTTCTTGTTCTCTTTAGCCAACTGGGCGGGAATGGATTCAAAACACTCACGAATGTGGGACTTGTCCACATCGTCGGCGTATTTGACCATGTCGTCCTTGTATTCGTCAACAATGCCTTTATACACCTCTGACACTTGCCCCATATGGTTGGTCTTCAGAAAAGTATTGATGGCTGCGGGGAGACCTCCAACCACCACATAGCGGTAAAAGAGTTGCTTGAACGCATGATGCACACCTTCAGGAACAGGCTTTTCCTCTTGGAAGCATTTCCTTACGGCATCTATGGCCTCAGGACGAATGCCGTTGGCCCAGAGAAACTCCTCAAAGTCCAGAGGGTACATGGTTATGATGGTTTCATAACCGACCGGAACGGAGTTTTTCCCCAGTTTCGTGTTCTTCTTCTTTTTCTTCTTGTCACCATAGCCTTTTACACCAAGGAGCGACCCCGTGGCGATAATGTCAAAGCGACCATCCAATTTGAAGGACTTCAAGGAGGTGCGTGCATCGGGACAGTCTTGGATTTCGTCCATGATAATACAGGTTTCCCCGGGGACGAAACTTGCCTGAGGCATCAAGGTGGAAAGGTTCAGGACGATGGTGTCAACATCTTTATTTCCCACAAAAGCCGTGGTCTTGTCTGCTTCAAGGGCAAAGTTGATATATACGACATGCTTGTAATGCTCTTTGGCAAATTTTTCGACAATGAATGTTTTTCCACACTGACGAATGCCCTTGATGACAAGCGGATTGTGATCGGATGTATTCTTCCATTGAAGCAGAGCTTCTTCTATTTTCCTTTTCAGCATAAGTTGTCCATTATGGTTTTCAGTGTGCAAATATACATTTTTCCCAACGAATAATTTGCATTTATTACACTTTTTCAAAGGAAAAAATCATTATTTTACATTTTTCCCAACGAATAAACCAAATTTGCTACACTTTTTCAAAGGAAAATCAACTTTACTACATTTTTTCAAACGAATTGCAATGGGCGTTTGGTGTCAAAGTAGCCAGTGACACGATAAAAATCTTTCCTACTCCCCTCCTTCTCCCAGTCCAAGACCATACCCTCCCAACTGGCTCTCGATCTGCTTCACCTTAAATATATAGTTGGGGTCTTCGGCATACGGCAGCTTGCGTAGGAACTCATAATAGTCGCCGCCCTTGTAGCGGTACTGGATCATGTCACGGTAACCCTTCACGCTCTCCTGCCAATTCTCAAACTCATAATACTGGCCGTCCCGACGGGTCAGTCCGAACAGGTTGTGCTTATAGCGACAAACGTCAGAGGTGAATTTTCCCGTTTCCAGCCACGCCTGGGCCAATACCACACTCTGATGATGCAAGCCATAATGCTGCATCGCCGCTATCAGGTTCTCAATATTTAGTTCCATACCACCCGAAATATCTGACGAACCATCACTTCCCCCATACAGCTGGCTCTGAAGCTGGTGGATGTAATCGTTGATGTAGTCGATGAACACCAAGGGATCGACCCTTTGACCCATATAGGTCATTTTCACATGTAGGTGAGGGCCGGTGCTACGACCTGTATTTCCACTGATGGCCACCACATCACCTGCCTGGACCGCCTCGCCAACTTCCACGCCGATGTCACTCAGATGTCCGTACAGGCACTCGATATTGCCGTGGTTCAGCACTACATAATTCCCATACCCTGTATTCCCATACTGAACCTTCGTCACCACGCCAGGCAGCATGGCAAACACTGGCTCATAGCTGCACCGCAGATCCACACCGTCATGGAAACGGGTTCCCTGACCCAATGGGTCTTTCCTATATCCGAACTTCGAGGTGAGATAGAACCGCTGCAAAGGCATCGATACGGTGCTGCGCTGGCTCAACAGGTCAAGACGACGCAAGTCCTCTGCCTTCAGTTCCCTGAAAAGCAATGTCTCCCTTTCCTCGGAATACTCGTCAATCCTTTCCCTGCCACCAAAACCACCTGACGAGCCGGCAACATCCTCTCCGACAGTCTGAATGGGGATGATGATGACCTGAGGACTGCGCTTCCTCTTCTTGCCGAAGGCACTCCTCCCCAGACCGCCACCAGTCTGCTCCTTCTCAGAAGACCTCCCGAAAAGCCTACGCAGCCACGTATTCTTCTTCTTTCCCTCTCGCATACCTCGCATGGCACCATCGGGCATCTCATAATACTTCTCTCCCTCTTGCTCCCCTAAAACCGATGTGCCATCTTTTTCTTGAGTGCCGTTCCCCACAGAACGCTCCCCCACTACCGAGGTCCCGCTCTTCACCAAACCATCCCCCTTACCATCACCACTCACCATACGGCTCCCCTTTTCCGAAGAACCCTTCAAAACCGAAGAGTCCCCTGTTACCAAGATACCATTGCCCTGGCCCTTATTTGAACCAACGGACAAAGACTGCTGTGACGGCTGACCTATCAGCTGAACGGGAACGGAATCCCGGGTGACGGTGTTGAACTGGGCGTGGCATTTTAACAATTGACCCCAAAAACAGCCAAAAAAGATTAAAGTTTGAAATAAGTGCTTCATAAAATATTCTACTTATGATATTTTTATTATTTTTGCGGCAAAAATAAACAATAATATTCTAACTATGCTATCCAATCGCAATTTTCTTGAACATGAAATACCCTATATGCAACTGGAAAAACTGGGAATTTCCAAAGATGGTATCCTCGCTGCCCAAAAGGAGGTCATGGACAATTTCATGACGGGTGGCTTCACTCCCCTGCTTCAGATGGGGGTGGAAGGAAACGACCACATATTCTATTTCCTCGGCAAGCTCAGGATGTCACGTGACTCCAGGGGCGGGGTGTCGCTCGACGTGCTGCCCATGCGCACCAAAACACCCTATGACAGGGAACTCAACCTCGACGAAGCGGAAATGGAACACCTCCGGAAAGGACTCATCCTCAAGAAAAACGTCTATGCGGACAACAAGAAAATCACCTACTACGCACAACTGGACGGCGAGACAAACGCCATACTCAAAGTCAAGGCAAGAGACGTGGCGATACCGTCGGTCATCAAAGACGTGGACATCGACAGACAACAACGCGAGTCCATACGCGAGGGACTGCCAGTGGAAATCGACGCTGACGGCACCACATACACCATCGGCATCGACCTGCTCGAATCAACCGGTTACAAGGTCATGCAGGGCACCGAGGATGACTGGAACGCCACCGTGGCAAAAGAATGGGACCGCATCAATCCAGGTGAAATCGGTTTCTGGCTTACCGACGAAAACGGATGGCAATACCAAGAACTGCAAGACTCCAACCTGAAAGACATCGAAATGGAATACGACCAGGAAGATGAAATGGAAATGGAACAGAACCGTTCAGAGGGCATCAGACTTTAACAACAGTCTCCCTCCAAAATATAAGGTAAAAGGATAAGGATAGGATAAGAAAAAAAGGAAATGACCGCCAACGCCCATCTGTCTATGGGAAAACAACGGGAAACAAAAGGAATGGAGGAAACCTGAAAAACTCCAACAACGCCGGAGCTGGCTGGAAACAGCTCACAAGGCAAACGGCAGAGGAAAAGGAAAGGAAAAGGAACAAGAAAAAGCATCGCAACATACCAAACCACGATGCAAAACAAAACAGAATCTTCGATAGGTAAGATAAAATACACGGTTGTTTTTCGCTCATAACAAAAGATGTAAAAGGGCACCCCTTCAACTGACTTCAATGGGCCGCCCAGGAGGGGAGATGAACTGGATATATATTCTCCCCTCCATTTTCCTTCCTCACCTGCCGGAAACTCAAAATGACTCTCAAAACATGGAAAAAACGAGCTACGGTGCCAACCCGACCAACGTTGTCACCCCAAAAAAGGAATTCATAAAAGAATTGTTTGCCGACATGTTCTCTTATTACGTCCGTAACGCCAACTCCCTCAACAAAGACGAGAAGGAGGACTTCCAACGGATGGACAAGGCGGCAAACAGCAGCCAGCTCAGGAACTGGGCTGAGAACATCCATGTCTCCGGCAGCGCAGGGGACATGACAAGCATCGAACTGGCCAACATCATCCGGTCCTCGGATGACAAGACACTAGATGAACTGCTTCTTGAAATACAACAATTCCCCCGGTTCATCAACGAAAAGGCAACGGCCATCGACAACCAGACCCGAAACGAGAAGAGGATTCTTCCCGAGGACACCAACGTACTGTACCGTAACGGAGAAGGAACATACACCGCCATTGGCGAGGACGCCAAAAAGGTGGCTTCAGAACTGGGTATCATGCCGGACTCCTCTCTCGGTGAACACGATGCGGTAAACATCAACCGTCCCGGAGTCGCCCTGCTCAAGCACAACAAAATCCCCTACATCATCGTTAACCCCGCCACAGACCTCTCCATGGTCTATGAAAAGGACAATGACATCACCAACGAGAACCGCCTGCTCATGCAGATGGGACACCTCGCCGTGCTGTCAAAAGGCGATATGGTACGGTTTGACACCAACGGACAGATCTTCGAGGGTGAACAGGCCGTCCAACTCAAGAAAGGACTCTTCTCCGCTACCTTCATCTCCGAGACGGACAGGATGGAGATGCTCTCCTTCCCCATCCACCAGTTCAACACACAGGATGGACGGAGCGAGTCGTACTTCTCTAATATGTCTGACATCGAGATGTACCGCCTGCAGACATTCTTCAACGACCACTACAATGAACTCATACAAACCGTGAGGGATTACCCCTCCGTCAGGAGACAGCTGGACGACAACCTAAAAACACTCATCGACCAGAATGACTACCTGACCAAGGAGAACCCCGACACCATTATCCTCATCAAACAGCACGGGTTCATCGAGGCGTTCTCAGACAGCGCCATCAACGCGGCAAGCACCCTGGACCTGGCTCTGTACAACCGCACAGACCACCGGAACACACTCTCCATCCCCTTCACAAGGATGACGGCAGATGACTACGAAAAACTCTGCGAAACCGAAAACAACATCTACCTGTCAAGGCCAAGCGCACAAGACCGCATGACGGATGCCATCCTCACAAAGGTGAACCCCGCCAACATGCGGCCCGCACGACAAAACGACCAGACGACAAAACAAGACGTGAGACAAACACGATTCAAGAGATAACCAACAACTCAGCTGAAAAGAATAACCACATCTTACAAAATCAACTCAAAAGACATCTTCTTCCAAAGAACCATAGAGGAACAGTCCTCACCCCAAACAACCTTTAATCCCATAGTGGAAACCCTTTAATTCATCTTTCTTTAACCCAATCTTTTTGGACCCCCAAGGCAAGAACCCTACCCCAAGGTTAGAGTAAGGCAAGGAAGCAAAACCTTTCTTCCCTCTCGCTCGAACCCGAAGGCACACCCCTCGCCCATAGGTCTGAGAAAGGAAGCAAGAATTCTTTCTTCCCTCTCGCTAAAACCCCGAAGGCAAGGAAAACACTCCTTCCCTCTTG
>CAMZHP010000026.1 GCA_947306845.1 uncultured Prevotellaceae bacterium | reverse complement strand
GTCGGTCATACCGCCATGGCTATCGGCGTAAACCTGTACTGCGTCCTCGGGATCACCGCCCATTTTGCTCAGGTGGACATCATCGCCGGATGGGATTTCTATGTCCGGGGGGCAAATGGACGTCCTGCAGACTTTTGTTCAGAGAGCAACACTGCAGCAGCATTCACGCTGGTGAGCGAGGCCGATGGTTCAAGTGCTTCCTGGCTCGACAAGAGCACAGAGGCAGCCAATGGTTATGAGGGTATGCGTGGTGCAGCTGTCAACTGGCGTGAGGGTGCTGCTGAGGGGGATGTTGGCCATTATTATTGGCAGACCAAGATCAATACAGAAGGTTTTTCTGATATCCAACTGCAGTTCCAAATGCTGTACAATTACAATGCCTATACGGCCTATTTGGTGGAGTATTCGCTTGACGGAACCAACTGGAAGGGCTTTGGCCGCATCACCATGAATGGAGCCAAGAGTGTTGCCTCATTCAGCGGTTCGCTGCCTGCTGAGGCCAACAACCAGAAGGAACTCTCTGTACGTTGGGTTCCTGACAAGACATCAGCCATCGACGGTACCAAGTCGGCCAATGATGGCAATGCCATTGGTATGGTCTTCTTCACCGGTTCTCCCCAACTCATTGATGACGGAACAGCTCCCGTGCTCGTCAGCAGCATACCAGCGGATGGAGCCGACAATGTGTCGGCCATCGGCAAGATTGTTCTCAGTTTTGATGAGAAAGTCAGTGTGGATGAGACTTCGGCAGGTGAGCTGAGAGCCGATGGCGGGGGAGTTGTCAGCCTTCTCCCTGCCGTGTCGGGCAAGTTTGTTGTCTATGAGTACAAGGGACTGGAATATTCCACCGCCTATACCTTCACGGTTCCAGGCGGGTCGATACTCGACCTTGCAGGCAATGTTGTCGCCGACCCTATCACCATCCATTTCAATACCATAGTTCGTCCTGCCGTTGACAAGAAACTCTACGATGCGGTGGTTTCTACCACAGAAGAACTCACTGCCGCTATCAAAGCTGCTAATTCCCGCTCAAACAAAACTATCAGATACCGCATCTTCGTTAAAAACGGCACTTATACCCTGCCACTGAGCACCACGGCGACTATCAAAAGCGATGACGGCCATAGCTATGCCAGTCCCATCACCAACATCTCTGCTTCCAATATCTCCTTTATCGGTGAGAGCATGAAGGGAACAATCATCACCAACGCGATTCCAGCCGATGCCACCTATGAGGGCACCTACGGCACCACCAGTGTGTATGACGGCATCAGCAAGAGCGATGTGTTGCAGATTCAGGGCAGCGTCAGCAACACCTATTTCCAGGACCTCACCGTCAAAAGCGGCATGCCCGATGCACGCGGGCGCAACATTGCCGTGCAGGACAAGGGTACGCGCTCTGTATATAAGAACACCTGCCTGTGGGGCTATCAGGACACATGGACATCCAACAACGACCGAGGACTCTATTATTTTGAGAACGGCCTGGTGCGAGGCCGCACCGACTTCCTCTGTGGCAAGGGCGATGCCTATTTCAATCAGGTGGACATCCTGATGTGTATGAACACGGGCGGCTACATCGCTGTCCCCTCCAAGAGCATCAAATACGGTTATGTGTTCAAGGACTGCACCATCAAGGGCGAGAACAGCCGCCTCAACGGTAACTATACGCTGGGGCGTCCATGGGGGCAGGGCACACCCATCGCTCTTTGGATTGACACAAAGATGGAAATCATTCCCTCGGCAGTGGGATGGAATGAGATGAGCAACGGATGGCCGAAGCGATTCGCCGAGTACAACTCGATGACCGCCAACGGAACACCGGTGGACCTGAGCAAGCGCAAGACTGTGTTTGGCGACGGACATCCCAACAATCCGCGCCTTACCGCAGAGGAGGCTGCCGAGGCTTCCAACATGGAGAATATGTATGGTGACTGGAATCCACGACTGGCTACGGAGCAAGCTCCTGTTCCTACCCATGTGACGCTCACAGGTACGTCACTGACTTGGGACAACAGCAACCATGCTTTGCTTTGGGCGATTGTCAAGGATGGACATATAGTGGACTTCACCACCACACCTTCCTATACCGTTGATGATGCTAGTGCGCAATATGCCGTACGTGCTGCCAATGAGATGGGCGGTCTGGGCGAGGCTGTCGAGGCCACGCTGAGCGATGGCATCCATTCGCTTGACGCTCCTGTGTCTGGTGACAACGCCATATACAACTTGCAGGGCATCCGTGTCAGCCAACCCGGTCAGGGTGTCTATATCGTCAATCACCGCAAAGTGGTTATAAAATAGTTGATAGCTTTTCTATTGATGAATGTAAGGTTCTCATTATTGTCAGCCATCCTGATGTCGGTAGCAGGAGCAATGGCTCAGCCCTCCGACACCACCTTTGTTTATCTCAAGGGAGGTGGCGTGGATGCATATCCTTCTGACTTGGCGCAGGTGGGGCAGTTGACAAATGAGGGCCTGGAAATCGTCTGGGGCGACAAGACAATTGTCAGATATGCCGTTGAAGACATCGAACATGTCAGTCATGAGGCACCGGAAGGTCTGCCGCAGTTGACAATGTTCAAGATCAACAACAAATACAATGACCAGGTCTTTACAGACGTAGAGGCAAAAATCGGGGATGATGAAGTGAATTTGCAAATAGGGTGTATAGGAAAGTGGTTGACTCCCTCTTTTCAACTGTCGGATGAACGAGCTACAGCCTATATTGGCAGCGAGAGGCAACAGAGCAAGGTAAGCCGGCATCGTTTTGCAAAAGATATCGTTTACACCGTCGCCTTACCTGACATGCAGATTCTCCGACGGAATCAGCTGACGGAAGAGGTGTGGAGTCAGACCACCCCAACTGTGATACCCATGACATTGACTGTGGGCCAGCTTTCCACCAATGCTCCAAGCAATTATGACGAGGGGCTTGACAAAATGTTGGATGGCAACCCGGCTACGTTCTTCCACTCCACTTGGGGGGAAGGGAAATATCAGAAACTGCCTGAAAACGTTTGTCCATATATAGACGTAAGGCTGGATGAGCCTTTGAACCATGTGCAGTGGACGATGACGACACGAGGCGATGCGAATCGGATGCCACAGAAGATTGAGTTGCTGGCTTCTGCAGATGGAAGACAATGGAAAAGCGTCACTGTCTATACGGTCTCAGACGGACTTCCGGTCACTCCCGGCGACACCTTCATCTCACCAGTGGAAGATCTCGGCGGCGACTATGGTTGGTTGAGGCTCAAATTGCTGGAGGCATCCTATAAAAACTACTTTTGTGTGGCTGAACTGAGCATCGCCAAAGTGGTCGTGAATGACGGAGAGGGTCCACAGCTGTTGGAACCAGCCACCTATGAATATAAGATGGAGCCTTACGGCTGTGATTATCATGTTCGTGTGGACTGGTTGGCAGAACAGGCAAAAGGGGTGCCTGCTGTTTACATCAAAACAAGCAATGGCCAGATGATCAGCAGCAAGACCACATACATGGATGCGGAAATATCTATTGATGGGGCAGGGGTTTTCCCGTCGATGGAAGCAACCCCGGTGCATGTCAGAGGGCGTGGCAACACCAGTTGGAGTTCTGACCCGTGGAGCAAGAATCCCTATAGGCTGAAATTCGACGAGAAGGTAAAGCCTTTCGGCCTCACCAAAGGGAAAAGTTGGGTGCTGCTGGCCAATAAACTGAAAGGGTCGATGATGACCAATGCCATTGGCATGAAGGCGGCATGTCTGGCCGGAACTGCAGGAGCCAATCATGTCATACCCGTGGAACTATACATCAACGGGCAATATAGGGGCAGCTATAACTTTACGGAGAAAGTGGGATTTTCCAACAACAGCATTGACCTCAATGATGAGGAGAATGCCGTATTGCTTGAATTGGATTCCTATTATGACGAGACTTACAAATTCAAGAGCAGTCCCTACAGTCTTCCAGTCAATATCAAGGAACCTGACTTCAGCGAGGGGCAGAGCAAGCTGACTCTGGCAGATGTGATAGCTGATTTCAACAAGGCCATGGGTCAACTGAAAAACGGAAACATTGATGAGGCTTTCGACCTTGAGTATCTTGCTCGTTTTTTGATGGTCAGCGAATTGATTGAGAATTATGAAATCATGCATCCGAAGAGCACGTTCTTGTATAAGGAGAATCTCAAGGATGGCAGCAAATACATCTTCGGTCCCGTATGGGATCTCGATTGGGCTTTTGGCTATGAACTTACCTATAACTATTGCCGCAGTGAGCAGATGGCCGACTACTTCACAAGAATCAGGATGGAAGCAAGCCAATGGGCACGTGATTTGAGATATCTCAACAAGAAACTTGACCGTGTCTATTACAAAGTGTGGACCCAGTTCATGATGTATGGTCTGAGTGAACTCCTTGATTTCTGTGAGGACTATTATGCTTTTGCACGCCCGTCATTTGAGAACAATCAGCAGATATGGAACGATGGCGCCAACTATGAGGCGTTTGCCAGCAATGCAAGAAACTGGCTCGAAAAGAGGGCCAACTATGTATATAGCCATCTGACATCCTACGACCTGACTGAGGAAGAACTTGATCCTCTGACAGGAACACAAGAAGTACAGATTGCTGAACGAGAGGATGATGAGAAATCAAGATGGGCTGATGTCTACAACCTTCAGGGCCAGTGTGTGAAGCACCATGTAGATATCAATCATCTGCGTAGCAACCTTTCCCCTGGCATCTATGTCATCAATGGCCGCAAAATGGTTGTGAGGTAGTCTGTTTTATGGCCGAAAAGTCTTGTTGGCGGGCCTTTATCAGCTAAGCTTCCTCCAAATCCAAAGCACCAAGATGGCACCCAATACGCAGAAGACGAAGTGGGTGATATAGCCTTTGCCAAATAGTTCAATATCCAGCAGGCGACAGACGAAAGCACCTACATAACTGCCAATGATGCCTATGAAAAGGTTCATGCAGCAACCTTTGCCTTCACCGCTCATGATGCGGTTGGCAATATAGCCGATAAGGATGCCGGTTAGTATCGGCCATGTTGTGAAATCTGAAATGTGTTCAAACATATAAGATGATTTTCTGTGATTGCTTGATGATGCTACTTTCCTTTGAGCAATTGCTGGGAGGCCAGTACCAAGAACATATAGTGGGAGGAACCGCCGCCCATCACATATTCCATCTGTTGCCACAGATAGGGGAACTCTAACAGCTCTGGGAAGTCTGGACGGATCATGGCTGTGCCGGATACCACTCCGCCGGGGATGTATGACCAATCCGCGCGGTTCGCACCGTAAGCCACCGTGGCAGAACGTGCTCCTACGCCGGATGCAAAGGAAGAGGTATTGCTGCCGGGATGGCAACCGAGAACAAAGTGTAGCGCGTTGAAGACCGTCTCCCTTGGGAAAATGTCGGGGAAGATGCTTGCCAGATAGTAATATTCAAAGCCAAACCGCTGTATGTCCCATCCCGCTCCCCAGATGCTGGGCCGGTAGGGCACTCCGTAGGGCGTTTCTGCTGTCTGCTTGTCCAACTGTTCCTTGTACCCAGTGAGGGCAGAGCGGAAGGCTGTCGCAAACTTCTTGACGCGCTTGTCCTTGGATCCTGAGAGATGCTGGATCAAGCGGGCGGTTAACCACCCTGTGCGGCCGATGCTCAAGCTGTTGGTGAGCATTGCCTGGTTGCTGAGGATGAAGTCGAGATACTCTTTTTGCTGGGTGCTGAGATAGAGTTCGATGGCGGCCTGCATCTTGAACATGTTGGAACGTTCATCTGTGGGCGCATTGTCATAGATGCTTTGGGCGATGTCAAGACATTCCTTGCTCAGGGCATCATTGAAACCGCGTAGCACCCTGGCCACGCCAGCCAGTTGTGCGGCAGTGGTCATCTCGCGTGGCAGGTTCGACTCTGTGAAGATCCATCGGTCATCGTCATTGCCGATGGTGCCATCTGTCATCGCCGAGGCATCGCCAAGGAGCACATATTGTCTCAGATTGTTGCAGATGATGCCACGGTAGAGTCTGCCCAATGCCTGATAGGAGCGAACCACCGAAAGAGCGCCGTTCTCTATTTGTTGCAGAATGTCGTTCCTGCCGTCAGACTGATGGATCTCCGTCACGTGGTCTTTCTGGCTGATGGCGGTCACATCGATCTCGGGGTGGAATGCCTCGTAAGCGAGTCCGAGGATGTAGGACTCGCCGATTTGTGACTCCACGCGCAGGTCAAAGTCGCCGGCATCATGCCATCCACCGATGTTCACTCCGGGAACGATATCTCCGGCAGCGTATTTTGATAGTCCTGGTTTCTGTGCATAACCGTCGATGTGGTTGCCTGCCGGCGCCATCCTTGCGTCATCCATGTGGCAGGCGTCATGCCATACACGGTATTTTTCGCTGACACGCATGTGGCACATCTGGACAGGTAGGAAATACTCGACGACAGGCTGCCATACACCACGGTCGTAGATATTGCTGTCGATGCGGAAGACCGATGATTCAGATGCTCCGTAACGGAGTTTGTAGAGTCCAGGCTCATGGATGTCGGAAAAATCGGCTGTCAGGTAGTTGTAGCGCAGGAACTTGCCCCAGATCGATGGTTGTATGTGTTTGACCATGTGCTCGCCATCGGCCTTGATCTGGATGAGCTCGGCCTGCTGGGTCTGGCTGTCTGCTCTACGGTCTGTCTCGATAATGGCGCGTTTTTGTTGGTTGGGATGATAGCCTACCTGTGAGATTTGTATGACGGGTTGGTAGGTCCAGTTGCTTACCACATGGGGAGTGATGACCCATTCGACGGCATTCTTCGTGACACTTGGCTGTATTTCGCTGCGCAGCACAAACCAGCCGTTGTTGTGGTTCATCCTGCCGTCGTATAGCTTCAGCTCGCCAGTTCGCGACTCGATGGTCAGTCGGCTGTAGGGGTCATCGGGCTGCGAGGTGAACACGCGGCCGGTAGCGTAGGGAAGGGCAATTACATCGTCAGCTATCATCGGACTGTAACCTTTCGCATTGAGGTGGGGTATGTCTGCCATGTCACCCTTCCCGGTAAAATAGTTGCCAGTATGCAGGATGTTGGCCGAATGTGTCTCAAGGGGAGTGTTGGGCTGTTGGGGATAGATGCCCGACTGGTCGTCCATGAGCCACGGCTTGCCAAAGAGCCTGCCAGGGAAGAACTCCAGGTTGAAGCCCACTTTGCCGAGAAGGTAATCGGGAACAGGCTTGTCTAGGTCAACGGTCACGATGATGCTCTTGCCTTCGCCCTTCACCCGTACTTGGTAATTGAATTGGTAGTCGGGATAGACCATCGGATTGAATCCTGTCAAGTGGCGTGAGGAGTCGGGATAGCAGAGGTTGGTGACGATGCTGTTGTTTTCAGTGCTTCTGCTGAGTTGCTTGGGGACGGGCTGCCACTGTCCGGGTGTCGCCTCCAAGCGGATGTCACCGTTGGTGGCAATGCGTTGACCGTTCATGATCACGCAAACGCCGCCTTGGTGACCTTCGGGATAGAAGTCACTGAATGCCATGACGTCCACGCCCTTGTTGTTGAAATAGCCTTCAGGCAATAGTTGGAAATCCTGAGCTGCCATAGACTGGGCAAGGGCGATCAATAGAGTGAGGGAGAGTAGATGTTTCATTTTCTTGGGAAAGTTTTTGGTTAGTTCATGGTTCAGAATTCATAGTTCATGGTAAAGAGATACTCCCAACCCCTAAGGGCTGGGAGGTTATGTTGTCTTTATGCCATCAGGTAGGCCTTGAAGTCGTTGAAGTGGCGGGTCATGGGCACGCTCTGTTTCTCTCCACGCATGAAGGCGGCGAGACGGTCAGGAATGGCGATGTCAATGCCCAGAATCTCATCAACTTTCTCCTTGAACTTGGCGGGATGGGCGGTTTCGCCAAACACGCCGACCTCGTTTTCGCGCAACTGCTCGCGCAGGGCACGGTAGCCGCATGCACCATGGGGGTCGAGCACATAGCCTGTGCGGGCATAGCATTCGCGCATGGTCTCACGGATGGCTTCATCGTTGTAGGTGGCACCGCTGATATACGAGGTGATGCGCTCATGGCTCCCTCCGTAAAGGTCATAGACACGGGCAAAATTGCTTGGGTCGCCTACGTCCATCGCATTGGCGAGGGTCTGGATGCTGGCCTTTGGTTCGTAACGCCCTGTCTGCAAGTAATTGTAGAAAATGTCGTTGGCGTTGTTGGCGGCGATGAACCGTGAGATGGGAAGGCCCATCACAGCACCGAAGAGTCCGGCGGTGATATTGCCGAAGTTGCCGCTGGGAACGCACATCACCATCTTCTCTGCCAGTCCGAGGGCCTTCATCCGTGCGTATGCGTTGAAATAGTAGAAGGCCTGGGGTAGGAAGCGCGCCACATTGATGGAGTTGGCACTGGTGAGGCGCCTGCGTTGGTTGAGGTCAGGATCGAGGAAGGCCTGCTTCACCAATGCCTGGCAGTCGTCGAACACGCCATCTACTTCGATGGCAGTGATGTTGCGGCCCAGCGTGGTGAACTGACACTCCTGTATCGGACTGACCTTACCCTTGGGGTAAAGGACATAGACGTGGATACCTTCTACACCGAGGAAACCATTGGCTACAGCCGAACCTGTGTCGCCACTGGTGGCAACGAGCACATCCACCTGTCCAGCACTCTCCTGACGGATGAAGTATTGCAGCAGGCGTGCCATGAAACGAGCGCCGACATCCTTAAAGGCCAGCGTGGGTCCGTGGAAGAGCTCGAGTGAGTAGATGTTGTCATCCACCTTCACGACGGGGCAGTCAAACGACAGCGTGTCATAGACGATGCGCCGCAAGTCTTCGGCCTCCACATCCTCACCGAAGAAGGCGTTGGCGACAGTATAGGCGATTTCCTGAAATGACATTTTGTCGATGTTGTCGAAAAATTCCTTGGGGAGTTGCTGGATTCGCTCGGGCATATAAAGTCCCCGGTCGCCAGCTAAACCCTTGACGACTGCCTCATGAAGTGTGGCTGTCGGTGCTTGGTGGTTGGTGCTGTAGTATTTCATTTTTTGCTTGATTTTTTGTGGTTTTTTTCTAGATTTTCTAGATGCTCTAGATTTTCTAGATTCTCTAGATTTTCTAGATTATCTAGATATTCTAGATGCTCATCAGAGCCTGCATGAATTGCTCGAGGCGGAGGAGGCCATAGGAGCCTCTTACACAGCTGACCTCATCGTAGCAAGTCACGTCATCAGGGATGATGTTGCGGTGCCAGATGAGGAAAGGAATGGGCTCGCTGACATGGATTCTCATTTCCACCGGAGTGGGGTGGTCGGGCAGCACGGCGATGCACACTGGCTCATCCCATGTGGCCACTTCCTCATAGATGGGCTTGACGATGCGCTGGTCGAGATATTCAATGGTGCGGATTTTCAAATCGAGGTCGCCGTCATGGCCAGCTTCGTCGCTCGCCTCTACATGGAGGAAAACGAAATCTTCATGGCGCAGGGCCTCTATTGCTGCGGAGGCCTTGCCTTCATAATTGGTGTCTGACAGGCCAGTAGCTCCTTCTACCTCGATGATGTGCAGTCCTGCATAGTGGCCGATGCCTTTGATGAGATCGACGGCAGATATGACACTGCCTGATTTCACTTGGGGAAACAGTTCGCTGATGGTTTCCATCGAAGGACGGTAACCTGGACTCCATGGCCAAATGGAGTTGGCTTCGTCGTGTCCCTTTTCCCGACGCGAGATATTGAGGGGGTGTTGGGCAAGCAGTTCTTGCGAGCGCAATATGAGGTCATTGATGAGGTCGGCTGTTTCCTGTGGGGTGAGCCGTCCCTCCTCATAGATGTTCTCGTAGCCTGACTCTGGTTTCACCAAAAGGGGTTGCCAAGGCTCATCGGGGTGGTCGTGGGGCGGTGAGCAGGTGATATGTTTACTGCCGCCGCGGATGACCAGCAGATGACGGTATTGGATGCCCGTGATGAAGCGCACCCGGTCGTTGCCAAGATGCTCGTCAAGGTAATGGATGAGCACATCGGCATCAGCGGTCGTCAGGTGTCCGCCATGATGGTTCTTGATACGTCCGTTGGCAAGGCAGATGATGTTGCAGCGGATGGCCATGTCATCAGGACGCATCTCATAACCGATGGAGGCCGCTTCCAAAGGCCCTCGACCCTCATACACCTTGTTGAGGTCATAACCCATGATCGCGGTGTTGGCTACTTCCGAGCCTGGAGGGAACCCTTCAGGGACGGTGATGAGACGGCCTGTGCGACCTTTGCAGGCGAGCATGTCCATAAACGGTGTTTCGGCATGTTGGAGAGGGGTCTTCCCTCCGATGCGGGCTACGGCATGGTCTGCCATGCCGTCACCTAATATAATAATGTGTTTCATGCTGTGGATACGGGCTTAGATGTTGGCGATACTCATGATATTGGCGAAGACACCGGCGGCAGTGACGCTCGCACCGGCTCCATAGCCTTGGATGAGCATGGGGAATTCGCGATAGCGCTCTGTGGTAAGCATGACGATATTGTTGCTGCCCTGGAGATTGTAGAAGGGATGCCCTTGTGGCACCTCCTGCAGGGCGACGCTGGTCTTGCCGTGGTCCATGGTGGCTACAAACCGCCATCGTTTGCCTTCTTTCTCCAACTGCTGCCGGCGTGTCTCAAAGTCAGCATCGAGGTCGGGCAAGTGTTTCCAGAACTCCTCCAGACTACCACTGAAAAATTCGTCGGGCACAAAGAGTTTTTTCTCCACATCAGTTTGCTCTACCTGATAGCCGGCTTCGCGGGTGAGGATGACGAGCTTGCGCACCACATCGGTGCCGCTCAGGTCGATGCGGGGGTCGGGCTCGCTGTAACCTTGTTCCTTGGCTTGGCGTACCGTCTGAGAGAATGGCACGTCGGCGGAGATGGCATTGAAAATATAGTTGAGTGTGCCACTGAGGACGGCTTCTATCTTGAGAATCTTGTCACCGGAGTTGCACAAGTCATTGATGGTGCCGATGATGGGCAGACCTGCGCCTACGTTGGTCTCGTAGCGGAATTTCACGCCGCGCTGCAGAGCAGTGCGCTTCAGTTGGCGATAGGTTTCATAGTCCGACGAGGCGGCAATCTTGTTGGCGGCGATGATGCTGATGTTGTGTTCCAGGAACGACTGATAGAGACCGGCCACTTCGCGGCTGGCGGTGCAGTCGACGAACACGCTGTTGAAGATGTTCATGCCAATGACCTCATCATGGAGCCGCTTGATGTCGCTGGACTCCGAAGCAGCAAGAAGCTCATGGTAGTTGTCAAGGTCGATGCCGTCACGGGTAAAAATGGCTTTTTTTGAACTGGCGATACCCACCACGTTGAGTTTCAGGCGGCTGCTTTCCTTGAGCTGCTCATACTGTGAGCGGATTTGTTCGATGAGTTTGCTGCCCACTGTGCCGATACCGCAAATAAAGAGGTTGAGCACCTTGTATTCGGAGAGGAAGAAAGAGTCGTGGATGACGTTGAGCGACTTGCGCAGGAAGCGTCCCTCGACGACAAATGAGATGTTGGTCTCCGAAGCACCCTGGGCACAGGCAATCACGCTGATGCCACTGCGGCCGAGAGTGCCGAAGAGTTTGCCGGCGATGCCCGGAGTGTGCTTCATGTTCTCACCCACGATGGCAATGGTGGCCAGGCTGCTTTCCGCATGCATCGGGAACATGGCGCCAGTCTCTATCTCCTTGGCAAACTCGGCGTTGAGCACATCGACAGCCGACTGTGCGTCATCGTCGCGTACACCGATGGAGGTGGAGTTCTCAGAGGAGGCCTGTGACACCATGAACACGGAGATGCCGTTGTCGGCCAGGGCTGAGAAAATGCGGCGGTTGACACCGATCACACCCACCATGGAGAGGCCTGTGACGGTGATGAGGGTGGTGCCGCTGATGCTGGAGATACCCTTGATGGGTTTCTGGTCGTTGGTCACCTTTTCTTTGATGATGGTGCCGGCGCCAGTAGGGTTGAAAGTGTTCTTCACCAGTATGGGGATGTTCTTCACGCATACCGGGTATATCGTGGGGGGATAGATGACCTTGGCGCCAAAGTTGCAAAGCTCCATGGCCTCCACATAGCTCAGTTCGTTAATGGTATAGGCGGTTTTGATGACCTTGGGGTCAGCGGTCATGAAACCATCGACATCGGTCCAGATTTCCAGGCACTCCGCGTCAAGGGCGGCGGCAATGATGGCGGCGGTGTAGTCGCTGCCGCCACGCCCCAAGTTGGTCACCTCACGGGTATCGCGGTCGCGGCTGATGAAGCCAGGGACGAGCGACACGCGGGGCAGGTCGGCGAAGGCCTCGCGCACCAACTGGTTGGTCAGCTCGCTGTCGAGGGTGTGTTTGCCGTTCTTGCGGAAGGTCTTGATGAACTCGCGTGCGTCATGCCACCGTGCACCCTTGATGAGGGTGGCCACGATGTTGCTGCTCAGACGCTCTCCGTAGCTGACGATGGCGTCGAGGGTCTTCTCGCTGAGGTCGTGAATCAGGTAAACTCCGAAATAGATGCTCCTCAGTTGCTCGAAAAGCGAGTCAATGGTGCTGAAGAGCTGCTCGCGCTTGCGTGGCTCGGTGATGATGGTGTCGATCATCTGATGATGGCGGTCCACCATCGCCTGGAACTCGTCGCGGTAGCGCTCATCGCCTTTCAGGGCGAGCTTGGAGGTGGCTATCAACTTGTCGGTGATGCCTCCGAGGGCACTGACTACCACCACCACGGGCTGGCGGCGCGACTCTGTCTCTACAATACGTTTTAAGCTAAGAATGCTTTTTACGGAACCAACGGATGTTCCGCCGAATTTTAATACTTTCATTGTTTTTATTTCATTTGGTACCCCAATACAAATGGGGCTTCATCCTAAATTCGGCGCAAAATTACGAATATTCGTTGAAACTGACGAAAAAAACGACAAAATAGTTCATAGATAATATGAAAGACCGCTGTCATGCCTGCTTGTCATCAAGTACATAAAAATGCTGTTCCATGTAGCTGATGTCCGGAATTACCATCACAAGGATGATGAGGAGCATCACGAGCTACATGGAACCAGCATGTCTGTTTTTCTCACAAAGCGACTGCGTCTATTCTGTAGTCGGCTTTTAGAAGTGGGAGAAACTAGCCATAAATCTTAAAAGGTACTATAATCATTCTTTTGGTACGGACAGCTTGACCGTTCTGCTTCCCCGGATTCCATTTGGGCATCGCCTTAATCAGCCGGAGAGCCTCCTGGTCAAGTTGTGGGTCAACCCCGCGTGAGACTTTGTCGATGGTGATAGAGCCGTCTTTCTCGATGATGCATTGTACGATGACACGTCCCTGGATGCCGTTGTTTGCGGCAGCGGCAGGATAGCGGAGGTTGTTCCTCAGCCATGATTGCATACTTTGCTCTCCTCCAGGGAAGGAGGGCATGACTTCAGTCACATCATACACTGTGTTGTCATTAGATGTTTTAGGTAGCTCTCTCTGGAAGTCACGATGTCTTCTTATCTCAGAACCATTTTGATTGAAGTCCTGTCTTTGGGGTGTCCTAAATGTGTTGGGTGTCCTGTTGCTTTTTCTCGTTGGCATGTTCTTGCGTTGCATCGTTCCTCTTTCGTTTTGGGCAGGAGCGCTCGTGCAGCACAGGAAAGCAACCATCAGGATGAAGAAGCGGATGATCATTCTTTTTGTTTTCATAATGTTAAGGTGTTTTGAGTTGATGAGATTAAAGATTTTTGTTATCAGTTGCACGTATCAGACCACAAAGATAGCATTTCTTATTGAAACATCCAAAGAAAAGGTTGCAAATGTATCAAAAACGAAAAAGAGTGAAGAAGTTTAGGAGACTCGGAGTTTAGGCTCTACATAAGGCAATTTGAATATAAGTTGCGGTAGGAAAAGAAAATAAAATGGCGTTTTATTTTGCTTTTCCCTCACCTTGCACTATCTTTGCAGTATCAAACTGCTATCAACGCATCACCCATGAAAATCATTGACGCACACAGCCATTTGTGGCTCAGGCAGGATACCTCGTGGAACGGCATGAAAATCAGCCCTTTGCCAAACGGGCGGAGCATGTTTCTTGGCGAGGAGGTACAGATGCTGCCCCCATTTATGATTGACGGGCGGAATACCGCCGAAGTGTTCATCTCCAACATGAACTACGCACAGGTGTCGGCTGCCGTCGTCGTGCAGGAGTTCATCGACGGACAGCAAAATGAGTACCTTGATCAGGTAAGGCGCCAGTATCACGACCGCTTCTTCGTATGTGGCATGGCTGACTATCTCCATCCTGGTTTTTTTGCCGAGGCCGCCGACCTCATTGACGCCGGATTCCCAGGCATCGCCATCCCAGCACACCGCATCATTACTGACAAGAAACGTGTGATGCTCAATAGTGAAGAGATGATGCGAATGTTCAAACTGATGGAGCAGCGGGATATCATCCTCTCCATCACTCTGGCTGATGGCGACATACAGGTAGCAGAGATGCGCGAGGTGATTCAGGAGTGCCCACGTCTGAAAGTGGCAGTCGGGCATTTCGGCATGCCTACAAGGGAGGGATGGCATGAGCAACTCAGTCTTGCACGCTACGACAACGTGATGGTGGAGTCGGGAGGTATCACATGGCTTTACAATGCCGAGTTCTATCCCTATCCATCAGCCATCAGGGCCATCAAGGAAGCCATCGACCAGGTGGGAATAGACAAACTGATGTGGGGCAGCGACTATCCGCGTACCATCACTGCCATCACCTATCGGATGTCGTATGATTTCATCATCAAGAGCAGCGAACTCACAGAGGAGGAGAAAACCCGTTTCCTCGGAGAGAATGCAAGGGTGTTCTATGGATTCCAGCATCTGGTGGATCTGCCTTATGTGAAGAATATGTCAGAGTAAGTCCTCCAAAAAAGATAGAAAACTAACCTATTTTTAAATAATAATGAAAACAAGCTATCCTAAAATCGGTATCCGCCCCACTATTGATGGTCGTCAGGGCGGTATCCGCGAAGGCCTCGAGGAAAAGACTATGAACCTCGCCAAGGCCGTGAAAGAACTGATCGAAACAAATCTGAGAAATGGTGACGGCAGCCCTGTAGAGTGCGTCATCAGCAACACCACCATCGGCCGTGTGGGTGAGAGTGCCGCCTGCGCAGAGCAATTTGAGCGCGCAGGTGTTGGCTCTACCATCACTGTGACATCCTGCTGGTGTTATGGCTCCGAGACCATGGACATGAACCCGCATTATCCCAAAGCCGTGTGGGGCTTCAACGGCACGGAGCGCCCTGGTGCCGTCTATCTCGCCGCCGTATTGGCTGCCCATGCCCAGAAAGGACTGCCTGCATATGGCATCTACGGACATGACGTGCAGGATCTCGACGACAACACCATCCCCGAGGATGTGGCGGAGAAAATCCTCCGTTTTGCTCGTGCGGCACAGGCCGTGGCAACGATGCGTGGCAAGTCGTACCTGTCGCTGGGCAACACTTGCATGGGTATCGCAGGCTCGATTGTCAATGCAGATTTCCTGCAGCAATACCTCGGCATGCGCACGGAATATGTGTCATTGGTGGAAATCCTCCGCCGTGTCGATTTCGGCATTTATGACAAGGAGGAGTTTGCCAAGGCCATGAAATGGGTGGAGAAATACTGCAAGCCCAATGAGGGACATGACTATAATGAGGACCGCCCGCTCTTCCCCGGAACTCCGATGACAACATTCAATGGCAAGGGAAAAGGTAAGAACCGCCAGGAGAAGGACGAGGACTGGGAGTTCACTGTCAAGACGATGATGATTATCCGCGACCTGATGCAAGGCTCAGACCGCTTGCTGGAAATGGGTTACAAGGAGGAGGCCATCGGCCACAACGCCATCGCAGCCGGTGTGCAGGGTCAGCGTCAGTGGACCGATTACAAGCCCAATTTCGACTTCCCGGAGTCACTGATGTGCACGTCGTTTGACTGGAATGGGCCGCGTGAGGCCAATATCCTCGCCACAGAGAACGATTTCCTCAACGGATTGTCGATGCTGTTCGGCCATCTGCTCACCAACAAGGGCGTGATGTTCTCGGATATCCGCACTTATTGGAGTCCGGAGGCCGTGGAGCGTGTCGCAGGCAAACGCCCAGAAGGTGGTGCTGCAGGCGGTTTTATCCATCTGATCAACAGCGGTGCCACTACATTGGATGCCACTGGTGCCATGACTGATGAGGAGGGCAAACCCACCATGAAACCACATTGGGAAATGACGGATGCCGATGCAGAAGCATGTCTGAAGGCCAACAGTTGGATGCCCGCCGACCGTGACTATTTCCGTGGGGGTGGCTATTCGTCGCATTTCCTCACTAAAGGCGGTATGCCTATGACGATGCTGCGCATCAACATGGTGCAGGGCCTTGGCCCCGTGCTGCAACTCGCTGAGGGATGGACGGTGGATCTTGATCCTGAGGTGAACGATATCCTCGACAAACGTACTGACCCGACCTGGCCGACCACTTGGTTTGCTCCACGTCTCGACCCGACGAAGGATGCTTTTAAAGATGTCTATTCCGTGATGAACAACTGGGGAGCCAACCACGGTGCTATTTGTCATGGTCATGTGGGTGCTGATCTCATCACCCTGTGCGCCATGTTGCGTATCCCGGTGTGCATGCACAACATCGCCGACAAGGATATCTTCCGCCCAGCGGCATGGAATGCTTTCGGCATGGACAAGGAAGGTGCAGACTACAGGGCTTGCGCTAATTTCGGACCACTGTATAAATGAAAAGTGAAGAGTGAAGAGTGAAGAATAGAAAACTCCAATTCAAGTTGAAAGGAGTATAGGTGTGTAGGAGTATAGGAGTGTAGACATTACTCTTGCAAATCATAAGTTTCTATTGCGAGGTGCAATCAGTTCTATTGTCTAAACTCCTAATCTCCTACACTCCTAATCTCCTACACTCCTACACTCCTAATCTCCTAAATCCCAAACCCCCAAAACAACTAAAAATGGCAAAGTTAATTGAAAAGAAATTCTTGTTTACGTTTATCCTCGTCACTTCGCTGTTTGCGTTGTGGGGGTTCGCCAATGACATCACCAATCCCATGGTGGCGGCTTTTCAGACATTGATGGAACTCACGGCAGCTAAGGCATCCATGGTGCAGTTCGCTTTTTATGGCGGATATGCCACGATGGCGGTGCCGGCAGCCTTGTTCATCAGAAGGTTCAGTTACAAGAGCGGTGTCATGCTGGGACTGGCACTTTATGCCACAGGAGCATTCCTTTTCATCCCTGCGGCAGCACAGCAGAGCTTCACCTTCTTCTGTCTGTCACTTTATGTGCTCACTTTCGGACTGGCTTTTCTGGAGACGACCGCCAACCCGTTCATCCTGTCGTTGGGTGACAAGAAGACTTCCACTCAGCGTCTCAACCTCGCACAGGCTTTTAACCCCATGGGTTCGCTTTGTGGCATGAGCGTCGCATCGTTCATCGTGCTCCCGCAACTGATTTCCGACCGGCGTGATGCCGCAGGGCAGGTTTTCTTCTCTGCACTCTCTGAGGCGGAGAAAGCGGATATCCGTCTGCACGACTTGGCCGTTATACGCAATCCCTATGTGGCCATTGGTTGCGTGGTGCTCTTCATGTTCATCGTGTTCGCTATCAGCAAGATGCCGAAGACAGAGAGCGAGGAGCGCAAGGCATTGGGAGAGACACATACCGCACGTGAGACTTTGTCTAATTTGTGGCACAACACCATCTACCGTGAGGGCGTGATTGCCCAGATGTTCTATGTGGCAGCGCAGATCATGACCTGGACATTCATCATCCAGTATGCTGACAATTTGGGCATCAACAAGGCGACGGCGCAGCGCTACAACATTGTGGCTATGGTGATGTTCCTCTGCAGCCGTTTCATCGCCACCTTCCTCATGCGGTATGTCAATACGCGACTGTTGCTATCCTACTTCGCAGTAGGAGCCGGGTTGTGCACGTTGGGCGCTATTTGCATCGTGGGAATGCCAGGACTGTACTGCCTTGTGGGCATCAGTTTCTTCATGTCACTGATGTTCCCCACCATCTATGGCATCGCTCTGGAGGATGTCGACAGCCGTGACACCTCGCTGGGAGCAGCGTTCCTCGTCATGGCCATCGTAGGTGGTGCCATTATGCCGCCTCTGCAAGGGTCCATCATTGATTTGAAGACCGTCTTCGGACATCCTGCTGTCAACGCATCGTTTGTCCTGCCACTTCTCTGCTTCATTCTCATCTGTATC
>CAMZHP010000025.1 GCA_947306845.1 uncultured Prevotellaceae bacterium | reverse complement strand
GTGCCCTGTTGCTCAGAGGAAATAAAAAAGGTAGAAAAAAATATAAAAACATTTTTAGCGTTGATGAAAAAATGAAAAAAACGCAAGCGTTTCTCAAAAAGGATGAAAAATCATCAAATGAATTGAGTTGTAGTAACTTTCAATTGCGGAACTTGAATTATTTATTTCTCTGTGCCTTTGTGTCTTTGTGTTGAAAATATTCGTGCCCTTTCGTGCCGTTTCGTGGTTGAAAAAAATTCATGAATAATTCCTGTTCTATTCGTGGTCATTATATGTGAAAAAAGGAACGCGAATTTCCATGTAATGGTTCATTAATTTTATTCTCTGTGCCTTTGTGTCTTTGTGTTGAAAATATTCGTGCGATTTTTTTGCGTTGCTGTTGGTTTTCATTACCTTTGGCACTTGGAAAACCAACAGCACTGCTTATGAACCGATTTGCATTCAAAATGTTCCTCAAGCCCGGGTGTGAGGAAGAATATGCCCGGCGACATGCCGCCATCTGGCCCGAACTGGTGAAAATGATCAAGGATGCCGGCGTGTGCAACTACAGCATCTACTGGGACAAGGACACCAACATCCTTTTTGGCTATCAGGAGTGTGCCAGCGACACCAACAGTCAGGACACCACCGATGTGGACCCCATCACGCAGAAATGGTGGGACATGATGGCAGACATCATGGAGGTGAATCCCGACAACTCACCCGTGACAATCCCCATCAAGGAAGTGTTCCACCTCGACTGACCGATATCAGTCAATCACACTTTGTCGCCGAAGCAGAGGTCACCGGCATCACCGAATCCCGGCACGATGTATTTGTGCTCGTTCATGCCCGGGTCGATGGCGGCGCACCAGATGGTGGTCTTGTTATCGGGCATGGTGTTGCGGATATGGTCGATGCCCTCGGGGGTGGCGATGACGCAGCACACATGGATGCGCTTCGGCGTGCCCTTTGACAAAAAGGCCTGATAGCCCAGTTCCATGCTCCCGCCCGTGGCCAGCATGGGGTCGGCGATGATGAGGTTTTTCTCATCGATGCTCGGTGTGGCGAGATACTCCACGTGGATGCCCACCTTGTGGTGCTCCTCATCGACATACTCGCGGTAAGCACTGACGAAGGCGTTTCCCGCATGGTCGAACACGTTGAGGAATCCCGTGTGGAACGGGAGTCCGGCGCGGAAGATGGTGGCCAGCACGATCTTGTCGGTGGGCACACTGACACGTGCGATGCCCAGCGGAGTGGCCACGTCGCGCATCTCGTAGTTGAGGGTCTTTGAGATCTCGTAAGCCATCATCTCGCCGATGCGCATGATGTTGTTGCGGAAGAGCAGCCGGTTCTTCTGATAGTCCTTGTCGCGTATCTCAGCCATGTATTGGTTGATGATGGAGTTGTTGTTGCTCAGATTGATGATTTCCATACTGATTACAATGTAAGGTTTTCTGGTGCCAAAGGTACGAATAAGAGAGCGCAACGCAAAACAAAACACGAAGTTTTTGCCAGCAAAAGTTTTGCTTTTAGGATAGTTTTCATTACCTTTGCAGCCACGTTGGTTCCATAGTTCAATGGATAGAATAAGTCTCTCCTAAAGATTAGATCCGGGTTCGATTCCCGGTGGAACTACAAAATGTGCTGATTTTCAGTTGGTTACGAAAATTTTTCGCCATTTTTGAACAACATTTGCACAACAATTGCACCACTTGTACTTGTTTTTCCCCTGATGATGAATTCATATAATGCCTTCACCTGGATGCTGTCGGGTGTGGTGTGATGGTCGTTTAAAGAAAGCAGATATGAGCAGAACGATAAGGAGAGCCGTCCCTTCGGACATGGCCGGTATCATGGAGGTCATGCAGGCCGCCAAGCAGATCATGCGCGCCACGGGCAATGCGCACCAGTGGGGGGATGGCTACCCTTCCGAGGCGGTCATCTCTTCCGACATGGAAAGAGGTGGCGGCTACGTCATGGTGGAGGAGGGTAGGGTGGTCGCCTATTTTGCCCTGCTCGCTTCTCCGGAACCTACTTATGGCAGGATTTACGAAGGGGAGTGGCTCGATGACCAGCTGCCCTATCATGTGGTGCATCGCATCGCCAGCTATCCGGATGTCCATCATGTATTCAGCGACATCATCGGCTATGCTTTTTCTCAAGACTCCAACATCCGCATCGACACCCACCGCGACAACCATGTCATGCAGCACAACATCAAAAAGCACGGCTTCACCTACTGCGGCATCATCCTCCTCGCCTCAGGCGACGAGCGCCTGGCGTATCAGAGGGTGGATGGGAAGCCATTCTTGCGATGAAGACTACCTTTATATCTTATCCTCCAGATACTGTGCGAATATCTTGGCTGCGCTCTCCACTTTGGCAGCGCAGGGACGTTCCTTGTAGTATTCCGCCGTGCGCTCAGAGGCTACATACTGCCCCACAGGCACGGGACCTTTCAGCCCGAGGAGTTCGGCGCAGATGAGCGAGCCGTTGTCGGCCTTTGACTTGGCCAACAGTTCCTGCACCACTTTGTAGCACGCCGACTTGCCCATGCGGTCGCTGCCCTCGGTCTGGCCGCAGTCGAGGCCTACCAGCATCACGATGCCCGATACCGCGCCACACATCATCCGCATCCTGCCCACACCACCGCCAAATCCGGCGGCGATGCGCTTGGCCATGGTCTCGTCAAGGTCGTAAATGTCGGCGAAAGCGGCCACCACACTCTGGCAGCAGCCATATCCCTGCATGAAATTCTCTACGGCGCGGTTCACACGTTCTTCCAGTTCTTTTCTCATGATTATATTGGGAGTTTAGGAGTTTAGGAGTTTGGGAGTTTAGACATTACTCTTACTTTCAGGAGTTGCTTGAATTGCTGAGGTGCAGCCTTAATTTTCAATCTTCATTTTTCAATTTTCAATTTTTTAATGTTTCTCGGGTGATGCCCAAGGATTTGCTGGCGGAGGGTGGTCATGTCGATATGGGTGTAGATCTCTGTGGTGCCGATGCTCTCATGTCCCAGCATCGCCTGGATGGCACGCAGGTCGGCGCCCCCTTCGAGGAGAGCCGTGGCGAAGGAGTGGCGCAGCGTGTGAGGGCTCACCGTCTTCTCAATGCCCGCTTCGAGAGCCGTCTGCTTGATCATGATCAGAATCATGGTGCGCGTGAGATGGGCACCGCGCCGGTTGAGAAACACATAATCCTCCTCTCCCGACTTGATGTCCATGTGGCAGCGGTCGTCAAACCACCATCCCAGTTCCGTGATGGCTTTTTGAGAGATGGGCACCAGCCGCTCCTTGCTGCCCTTTCCCATCACGCGCACATATCCCTCGTCGAGATACAGCGACGAGAGCCGCAGCGTGACCAGTTCGGTGACTCTCAGTCCGCAGCTGAAGAGCACCTCGATGATGGCACGGTTGCGGTGCCCCTCCCATTTCGTCAGGTCGATGGCAGCCTCCATCCGGTCCACCTCCTCGGTGGTGAGCACCTCGGGCAGGTGGTCGCCCAGTTGGGGTGACTCCAGCAGTTCGGTGGGGTCCTTCTCCATCCTCCCGTCGAGGAACATGAAGCGGTAGAACGACCTCACGCCGCTGAGGATGCGGCATTGCGAGCGCGGCCCGATGCCGATGTCATGGAGTCCGGCGGCGAAGTGGCGCAGGTCGTCAAGCGTGGCCTCTGCCGGTTGGATGCCGGCTCCCTCCAGGTAGCTGAGCAGCTTCTGCAGGTCGCGCAGATAAGCATCCACCGTGTTGGGGGAGAAATTGCGCTGCAATTTCAGGTAGCGGCGGTAGGCGGTCACAACATTTGGACTGTTTTTCTTGTCTGACTGCATGTTTTTTCTTAAATTTGCGGCACTAATGCGGCGAGTGCCCTGCAAAGATAATAAATAATTTCAAAATGAGAATAGAAATCATCAACGGACCCAACCTCAATCTGCTCGGGATGCGTGAGCCTGGCATCTATGGCAGCGAGTCGATGGAAACCTGCCTGAACAGGTTGCGCGCGGCCTATCCCGATGTGGAGATCGGTTACTATCAGAGCAATGTCGAGGGTGAGCTCATCGACAGGATGCAGCAGGTGGGCTTCGAGGCCGACGGCATCGTGCTCAACGCAGGAGCCTACACCCACACGAGCATCGCCTTGCACGACTGCATCCGCTCGCTGAAGAGTCCGGTCGTTGAGGTGCATATCTCCAATGTGCACCGCCGGGAGGAGTTCCGCCACCACTCGATGATCAGCAGTGCCTGCCATGGCGTCATCTGCGGATTCGGACTCGACTCCTACAGGTTGGCTGTCGAGGCCATCAAGGCGATGGGCAGATGAGCGAGGGAACATCCATCGAGGAGTACATCCTCGGTCATATCGACCCCGAGGGCGACTATCTGCACCGGCTGTGGCGTGCCACCAACATCCATCTGCTGGCGGGACGGATGGCCAGCGGACATCTGCAAGGGCGTTTGCTCAAAATGTTCGTGGAGATGATCAGGCCCCGACGGGTGCTCGAGGTGGGCACGTTCAGCGGTTACAGCGCCATCTGCATGGCCGAGGGACTTCCACCAGGAGGAATGGTCTATACCTTCGAGATAGATGATGAACTGGAGGACTTCACCCGTCCGTGGATAGACAACTCCCCCGTGGCTGACCGTATCGATTTCCGCATCGGCGACGCGATCATCGAGGCACCCCAGTTGGGCATCACCTTCGACCTCGTCTTCCTTGACGGCGACAAGCGCACCTATGTGGAGGCTTATGAGATGGCGATGCGGGTGACCAACCCCGGAGCCTTCATCATCGCTGACAACACCCTTTGGGACGGGCATGTGACCGATTCTGCCTACGACCATGATGCGCAGACACAAGGCATCAGGGCATTCAACGACCATCTGGCCTCCGATGCCAGGGTAGAGAAAGTGATGCTACCGCTGCGCGACGGATTGACAATCATAAGACGCATTGAAAAAGAGAAACAAGAATCAATAAGATAGATTTGAAGAAAAAGCATATATGCAAGAGACAAGACAAAACAGAATAGCCCGACTGCTGCAGAAGGAACTGAGTCTGATATTCCAGTCGCAGACACGGATGATGCGTGGCGTGATGATCAGCGTCACCCGCTGCCGTGTGTCACCCGACCTGAGCATCTGCACGGCCTACCTCAGCGTGTTCCCTTCGGAAAAGGGCGAGGAAATCATCGAGAATGTGAATGCCAACGTGAAGAGCGTCCGCTATGAACTGGGTACCCGTGTGCGCAACCAGCTGCGCATCATTCCCGAACTGCGGTTCTTCATCGATGACTCACTCGACTATATCGACCACATCGACGAACTGCTGAAGAAATAGTCCGGCAGGACGGTATCGCATGAATTTCCCGTTCTATATAGCAAGGAGATACCTCTTCTCAAAGAAGAGCACACACGCCATCAATCTCATCAGCGCCATCTCTGTCCTGGGGGTGGCGGTGGCGGCTATGGCGTTGGTGGTCACGCTGAGCGTGTTCAATGGCTTCCACGACCTGGTGGCCTCTTTCTTCACCTCCTTCGATCCGCAGCTCAAGGTGGTGCCCGCCAAGGGAAAGACCGTGCCTGCCGATGACCCCATCCTCACGCAGATCCGCAACCTGCCCGAGGTGGAGGTGGCGATGGAGAGCGTGGAGGACCAGGCCATGGCCATCTATCATGACCGGCAGGCGATGGTGATGGTCAAGGGTGTGGACGACAACTTCTGCCAGCTGACGCATTTCGGGGAAATCCTCTATCCCGACGCGGGTCGCGAGGTGCAGCTGCATGTCGCCAATCTGGAATATGGCGTGCCGGGCATCCGCCTGGCGCAGTCGCTCGGGACGGGTGCCCAGTGGAACGACTTCCTGCACATCTATGCCCCGGAGCGTGAGGGACAGCTCGACATGTCCAACCCTGAAGGGGCTTTCACTGAGGACTCTTTGCTGTCGCTGGGTGAGGTGTTTGCCGTCAATCAGTCGAAATACGACCGCGACTACATCGTCACCTCCATCAGCTTCGCCCGCAATCTGTTCGGACAACAGGGGATGCTCTCGACGCTGGAACTGAGGTTGAAGCCAGGGAGCAATCTCGATGCGGTGAAGAGGAATATACGGGAGCTGGCGGGTGAGAAATACAAGGTGCTCGACCGTTATGAGCAGCAGGCCGACACCTACAAGATCATGAACATCGAAAAGCTCATCGCATACGTCTTTCTGACTTTTATCCTGATGGTGGCTAGTTTCAACATCATCGGGTCGCTCTCGATGCTCATCATCGACAAGAAGGAAGATGTGGTGACGCTGCGCAACCTCGGCGCGTCCAACAAGCAGATCTCGCAGATCTTCATGTTCGAGGGCCGCATGATCGCAGTAGCAGGAGCAGTGCTGGGCATTATTCTGGGACTGCTGCTCTGCTGGATACAGATTCAGTTCGGGGTGGTCTCGCTAGGCAGGAGCAGCGGGTCGTTTGTCGTCGATGCCTATCCGGTGAGTGTCCATGCCTCCGACATCGCACTCGTGTTTGTCACTGTATTGGTGGTGGGGTGGATCGCCGTCTGGTATCCTGTGAGGCATCTCAGCAAGAGGCTGGTGAGTTAAAGGCTGATGTGCTCCACTTCGATTCTCTCGCTGAGGAAAATAGTAGCGTTCTCAGAGAATTTTTCTGCGTTTTCGGTGGTGAGATAGCGCACTTTGCCGTTTTTGCTGCAACGCATGTCCATCTCGGGATGGCGCCTCAGGTAATCACTGAGGCTTCTAGCCACATATTCTCCCTGGCAAATGACATGGACGTCGCTGCGCACATGGCTCTTAATGACGGGGAGGAGAATGGGATAATGGGTGCAGCCCAGGATGATGGTGTCGATGGCCTCATCCTGTCCCATCAGCTGCTCCAAGCTTTTCTGGACAAAAAAATGGGTTCCGGGATTGTCCGTCTCATTGTTCTCCACCAACGGCACCCACATGGGGCACGCCTGCCCCGTCACTTGGATGTCGGGAAACCGTTTCTGGATCTCCATTCCGTAGCTGCCGCTGCGGATGGTTCCCTCGGTGGCAAGGATGCCCACATGACGGCTCTGGGTCAGCTGGCCCACCACCTCGGCAGTGGGAATGATGATGCCCAGCACGCGCCGCTGGGGGTCGAGATGGGGAAGGTCGTTCTGCTGGATGGAGCGCAACGCCTTGGCCGATGCCGTGTTGCAACCCAGCACCACGAGATGGCAGCCCAGCTCAAAGAGGTGGACGACGGCCTGACGTGTGAACTCATAGACTACGTCAAAAGAGCGCGTGCCATAGGGCGCGCGCGCATTGTCTCCCAAGTAGATGTAGTCATATTGTGGCATCAGGTCGCGGATGCCCTTGAGAATGGTCAGTCCACCATAGCCGGAGTCGAAGACACCGATGGGTCCCGGAGCCATGGGCAGCCTACTCATCGCAGGGCCTCCTTGATGGCTGCCGACACGTCCTCGCCCATCTCTGGATTGATGTAAGGACAGGCGTCGCCGTCGGTGTTGAGGATGAAGGCATAACCGCCCTCTTCGCCAATCTTGGCAATCACCTTGCCCAGCTTCTCGCGGAGAGGAGCATAGGCTTCTGTCTCGGCCTGCTTTAGCAGTTTGGCTGCCTCTGCCTTGAATGCCACATTCTTCTTGAGAAGTTCCTGAAGCTCGGTCTGGCGCTTCTGAAGAATGGTGGGAGCGAAGTCGCTCTGGCCCTCAAGGAACTCCTCATATTTCCGGTTGAACTCCTCCTCGACACGTTTGGTCTCAGCATCATATTTGGCACGCAGGTCCTTGAGATTGGCTTGGGCGATGGCATACTCGGGCATGGAGACAAATGCCTCCTCATAGCTGAAATAGCCTAGCTTCACCTGTGCCCCCGCCAGAAGCGGGAGCAGCAGGGTCAGTAATAGGATGCTGAATTTCTTCATATTGATGGCGTTGTTTGCTCCCCCCCCCTCCATTGGAGGGGATGGGGGAGGTTCTTACTTCATCTTGGCCAGCTGAGCCTTCACCTCTGAGGTGAGGTCCTTGCTGATGGTGTCGTTGATGTAGAGCACGCTGCCGGTCTCCATCACATACACATAACCGCCGGTCTTGCCCACGGTCTCAATGGCCTGGCGCACCTTGGTGAAGATGGGCTGCAGCTTGTCCTGCTGAGCTTTCTGGAACTCCTGCTGGTTTTGCTGTGCCTGCTGCTGGATGCGTGTATACATCTCCTGGAGCTTGGCTTCCTGCTCCTGCTGCTGGGTGGCGTTCATCGAGCTCTTCTTCTTGTCGTAGTCATCAGCCAGACGCTGGAGCTCTTCCTGCGAAGCCTTCAGCTCATTTTCGTATTGCTTGCCTACAGCCTCAATCTCGCCATTGGCACGGGCGAACTCGGGCAGTGACTGAATGATGGCTTGGGTGTCAACATGTCCGAACTTCTGGGCGAAAGCAACCATGGGAGCGAACAACATCAGCATTAAAAAAACTTTTTTCATTTCTCTTTGTTTAAATTGTTATATAATGTTTGTTTTGATATCTGTTGGCGACATCTTCATTTGTGACATCTGAGGGGGTTACTGGTAAGAGTAGCCCAGCTTGTCGAGGACTTCGTTGCTGATATCGATTTTCGGTGAGCCGAAAATGATGCCGGCATTGCTGGCGCGGTCGAGAACCAATGAGTAGCCACGTAGTTCTGAGATGTCCTTCACGGCCGTGTAGATCTCATCCTGGATGGGACCCATGAGGCTCTCACGCTTCTTGAACAGCTCACCCTCGGGACCGAAATACTTGCGCTTCAGGTCGCTGGCTTCCTTTTCCTTGTTCATAATGTCTTCCTGACGCTTTTTCTTCTGGTCTTGGGAGAGGAACACCACCTCGTTCTGGTAGTTCTTGTACATGGTGGCTGCTTCTGTATTCAGGGCCTCCACCTCAGCCTGCCATTTCTTCGACACCTGATTGAGCTGCTCATTGGCACGCTCGTAGGCAGGGATGTTCTTGAGAATATAATCCATGTCGATCAACACAAATTTCTGTGCGCTCGCCGTCAGCGCCATCAGCGCCATCAGGCTCATAAGGACCATTTTTTTCATCTTATTATCTGTTTGTAATGAATACTAATTAAATAGAGTACAAAATTCTCAAAATCTCATCTTCACACCCCCATTTTTTTGCTCCCTCCTTTTTGGGAGGGTTGGGGAGCGTCTTTAGAACTCCTGTCCGAGGACGAAGTGGAACTGCGAACCGCCTTTTCTTCCCCAGACGGTGTCGAAGCCGTAGGCCCAGTCGATACCCATCAGACCCACCATCGGGAGGAAGATGCGCACACCGGCACCTGCAGAGCGTTTCAGCTCGAAGGGGTTGAACTTCTTCGGGTCGGTCCAGGCATTACCAGCTTCGATGAATCCGAGACCGTAGATGGTGGTGTTGCCCAACAGGAACGGGTAGCGGAGCTCGAGTGAGAGACGGTCGTAGGCATAGCCTGCGGCTCCCGAGGGTGTGAGCGAGCCATTGTCGTAACCACGCAGACCGATGGTCTCTTCTGCATATCCTGTGGAGTAGCCGCTCATGCCGTCGCCACCCACATAGAAGGTCTCAAAGGGCGACTTCTTGTATTTGTTATAGTAACCGAGGATACCCAGTTCTACTCTTGTGGAGAGCACGAAGCATTTGTTGCCGCCAGTCAGCGCGGTGTAGGTGCGTGACTTGAACTTCCACTTGTGGTATTCTATCCAGCGGTACTTCTCCTGCTGTTCCTGGGTGTAGGTGGCGGAGCGGTAGTCGGTGGCGAGATACTGGTAGTCTTTCTTGTCCCAAGCCGACCATGGCGGGGTGATGGTGACCGAAGCCGAGAATTCCGAACCGCGGCGTGGGAAGAGCTGGTTGTCGGTCGAGGTACGGTTGAGACCGATATTCAGGTAGAGGTTGTTGCAGTTGCCGGAAGTGACGAGGAAGTAGTTCCAGTTCTTGAGCATATACCTGGTGAATCCGAGCGAGAGCGAGAGTGAGAAGTAGTCGTCGGGCCAGCGGAGGCGCTTGCCCCATCCGAGTGACACACCGAGCAACTTCACATATTTGTCGGGGTCGTAGTAGCTCTCGTAGTTGTTGTAGTAGCTGCTGCCATAGCCGCCGTAGAGATAGTTGTAATAGCTGTAGCGGTAGGCCGAGTTGTAGTAGGTGCTCGAGATGTCGGTCTGTTTTGAGTAGTAGGCGCCCACGCTGAAGTGGATGGGGCGCTTGCCACCAAACCATTCGGTGGAGTAGGAGGCGTTGTACGACTGATAGTACGTACCGTTGGTCTGTGCGCCGATGGAGAGCACCTCGCCGTCGCCGATAGGCATGATGCCACGGTGCTCGCGGTTCTTGTTGAACAGGTTGCGGATGGAGAAGTTGTTGAGCTTCAGGCCGACGCGCCCGATGACACCTGTCTGTCCCCAACCGAGCGAGAACTCTATCTGGTCGTTGGATTTCTGCTCCAGGTTGTAGTTGATGTCCACGGTGCCATCCTCATAGTTGGGCTCCACTTTTGGGTCGATTTTCTCGGGGTCGAAATGTCCCATGGAGGCAAGCTCACGGGCGGAACGTTGCAGGGCATCTTTCGAGAAGAGGTCGCCGGGCTTGGTGCGTAGCTCGCGGCGCACCACGTTCTCATACAGTCGGTCGTTGCCGTTGATGCGCACATGGTTGATATGTGCCTGTGTGCCCTCGGTGATGCGCATCTCCAGGTCGATGGAGTCGCCCACGATGTTCACCTCGGTGGGTTCGAGCCTGTAGAACAGATAGCCGTGGTTCCAGTATTCGTTGCCGACGGCATCATCGTCCTCGGTGAGTCGCTTGTTGAGTTGTTTCTGGTTATAGACATCACCCTTGCTCATGCCCAGGATGCGGCTGAGGTAATCGGTGGTATAGACGGTGTTGCCCACCCAGTTGATGTTGCGCAGGTAGTATTTCTGACCCTCATCCACCTTGACATATACATTGACATGCTTCTCGTCTGCGTTCCATACGCTGTCCTCGAGGATAGCGGCATCGCGGAATCCGTATTCGTTGTACTTATCAATGAGTTTCTGCTTGTCTTCCTTCCACCGTTCGGGAGTGAATTTCTTCGACTTGAAGATGTTGGCGAATTTTCCGGCCTCGTGGGTCTTGGCAAAAGCGCCTTTGGAGAAGAATCCGCCTTTGAGCTTCTTATCGTTGAGCTGGTCATTGCCGTCGATGATGATCTGCCTCACGCGCATCTTCTCTTTCTTGTCCACCTCAAAGTCAAGGATCACCTGATTCTTGTTGGCTACGTCGTCGCGCTGGGTGATGGTGATCTCTGCGTTCTTGTAGCCCTTGTCATCAAAATATCTCTTGGCGAGGATGCGTGAGCGGTCGATGAGGTTGGGGGTGAGCGGACTACCTTTGAGCAGACCCAGCTTGGCCTCCATGTCCTCGCGCTCCGACTTCTTCAGTCCGATGTAGTTGATGGTCGATACCCTGGGCCTTGTGCTGAGAGAGATGTGCAGGTAAATTTTGTCATCGACGATGGAGTCGGCGGAAATGGCGACCTGTGAGAACAGACCGTGGCGCCAGTACTTCTTCACGGCGTCGGTGATATCGCTGCCGGGCACGGTGATGGTGCTTCCCACGGTGAGTCCGGAGATGCCTGTCAGCATGAAGTCTTCATATCCCTCCACGCCCGAGACGTTGATGCCGCCCACGGTGAAGGTTCTGGGTATGCCCGCATACGAGATGTCGGGATTGATGATTTTCTCCTGTGCGGTGGCGGTGCCTGCAACGGCAAGCGCCAAGGCCACAAGGAAATGCCTGATATATCTCATTCTGTCTTTTGGTTTCTTATGCGTTATCGTCCTCTACCTGTGCCTCTGTCTTGCCAAACCGTCTCTGGCGGCTTTGGTAGACGCGGATGGCCTCATGCAGGTCCTCCTCCATGAAGTTGGGCCAATAGGTGTCGCAGAAGTACAGCTCGCTGTAGGCAATCTGCCACAGCAGGTAGTTGGACACCCTCACCTCGGCTCCGGTGCGGATGAGCAGGTCGGGGTCGGGCATGAAGTTGGTCACCAGGTTTTGGGATATCATTTGCTCGTCGATGTCTTCGGGATTGATGACTCCTGCCTTCACCTGCTCGGCGATGAGTCTTGTGGCGCGTGTGATTTCCCACCGCGACGAATAGCTCAGTGCCACCACCATCTGCATGGCGGTATTGGCGGCGGTGTGGTCCATCGTCTCTTGCAGTTTGTCCTGCACGTCCTGGGGCAGCCGTTCTATCTCGCCCACTACGCGGAACCTCACGTTGTTCTTCATGAAGATCTCGTCCTCGAGGGATGAAAGCACGAGGCTCATCAGCGAGGCGATCTCGTCGGTGGGGCGGTTCCAGTTTTCTGTGGAGAAGGTGTAGAGGGTGAGGAACTTCACACCGAGGCGTGTGCACTCTGAGGTGATGCGCCTGACGGTGTCGACGCCTGCCTGATGTCCGAAGCTGCGGGGCTTTCCCTGCTCCAGTGCCCAGCGCCCGTTGCCGTCCATGATGATGGCGATGTGCTGGGGAATGCGGTTGGGATCCAAATTATTCATCATCGTTGTGACATGTTCTGCATTTGGCCATGAAACTGTAGGTGAGTGTCACCTTCAGGGCTGAATAGCAGTCGGTGTTCTTGAAGAGCCCGCTGCTTTTGATGAGGTAAGGGTCGGCGCGTCCGTCGAGCTTGTCGCTCAGCGAGAAGTGGATGTTCCATTCCACGCCGAGGTTGAGGCGGTCGGCCAACTTGTATTTCACGCCAGCGCCTATGGGCAGGTTGGCGGTGAAGACGTTCTCGTCGTCGGTCTTGACGAAGGTGGCTCCCAGGCCGATGGCGATGAAGGGTGTCAGTCGCTTGGCGCCGCGGTAGTCGCGGCCGGTGCCGTAGGGCCAGAAGTTATATTCATAGGTGGCACTGAGGTCACCCATCAGGTTGCTGAACTCATAGGGTGTGTCCGCCATTCCCGGATAGTAGGTCTTTACGTCTTTGGATGAGCCTTTCAGCTTGCCCACGCCAAGATGGAGCCTGAACCCGTGGTAGGGGTTGATGTTTCTGCGAAGCACTGCGGCGGCCATGGGCTGTCCGATTTTCAGGATGCTGCCGTTGAAGTCGCCCTCGTAGGTGAGCATTCCCAGTCCGCCGCCAATCTCCATGCGGTACTCCACGTCGCCCTGCGCGTAGGTCAGTGCGGGCAGGAGCATGAGGAACAGGAGGAGCGGCTTTCTCATGGGGCGGTTTACTCAGTGAATGATGTCTGGTTCTTGCTGCTGTTCTCTCCGCTCATTCGTCCGCGCCAGGTGATGCCTGTCTCGCTGCAGATGAGCCAGATGTAATTGCTGCTGTCGACAGTCATGGCGAATGCGTCGCCACAAATGAAGTCATCGGGCAGCTTGAATGTCTTGTTTCTCAACCAGAGCACGCCGCCGTCGTTGCTTTGGTAGAAGTGCTGATATCCCAGATTGGAGCAAGCTCCGATGCCCTGGCCTCCTGCTGCGATGATGTAGCCGTTGTAAACTACTGCCGTCAGTGAGGTGAGCCGTGGAAGGGCTGAGGAGGGTTGGTCGTCGCTGCTGACATACATCCATGGTTCGTCATCGTCTTCTTTTTCGGCCACCTTGCTCCATACATGTGCGTGTTGGTCGTCATAGAAGTAGAGGGGGTCGCGGTTGCCAATGAACACGACGTTATCCACCGACTCATTGACCTTGGAGGGCAGGCTACAGAAAGACAACTCTTTGGTGGGCAGGAGAATGCCGTCGGTGTCGAGCTTTTCTGCCTCCCAGGTGGCTCCTTCGTCATTGGAGCGGAAGATGCCGGTTTCTGTCAAGGCGAACAGATAGTTGTTGGTGGCACCTATCAGTTGTCCCGGGCACATCTCACCGCATTGGTCCCAATGGACGCCATCGGGGGAGTAGAAGAGGTCGCCCGAGAGGTTGAGGTAGATTCGCTTGTCGTTGGCGACGACGTTCTCACAGATGTCGTAGGGCACGGCTTTTCCGAGATCCCATATCTCCAGGTTCCACTCCGGAGTATTGGTCTCCTCGCTGCTGTAAATGGCTCCTTCCTCATTGAATCCGGTGAAGACGATGATGCGTCCGTTCAGGGCGAAGGCTTTCATGGTCTTTGCCCGTGCGAAGGCTTCCGTCTCGCCGGCGGGATGCCACAGGAATGTGTCGGGCTTTTCCTGATGCACATTGACGTTGAGGGTATAGGTGACCTTGTTGGTCCCATCGACAGAATGTACATTGATGAAGCGGGGCTCAGAGAAGTCGAGGGAGTCTTTGCTGTTATAATAGAAGAGCGAGTCGCTGATCAAGCTTTTGATGGTCACCACGCCTGAGTTTTTGCTGGTGATGGTGCAGAGCGCGCGCTTCACTTTTGTGCCGTAGGGCAGTGAGTCGGGATTGTAGATCCTATGGTTGATCTGGTCGATGTAGAATTTGTAGCTGGAGCCAGTGATGGTGACGTTGTATGTGCTGTCTTTGCCACTTTTGGATTTTGTGGTCATTGGCCTGGTGAGATTGCCCAGCGAGAAGGAGACAATGGCGGCGTCGTTGGAGAAGTCTGGGTCGTAGTCGTCACCTTTCAGACATGAGGTGAACAGAAGGACTGCCGTCATTATGAGAACGCAAGCCGATAAGTATCTTTTCATTCGTTTATCTTTATTGGGTTTACTGGTGTCATCGGTCGGCTCTGTGCTCTGCGTTGGGCGCAAAAACAAGAGCAGAGGCCGTGGCGCCTGCCTAATTGGGTGCAAATTTAATCAGAATTCCGCAAATACAAACGTGTTTTCTTGTGTTTATTATGTAATTTATTGATTATTGAGGTTTTTTTAATAAAAATATTCAACTTCTGACAGTTGATGAGGAGATTAGGAGAATAGTTGATGAATGGAGTTGATGAGTATAATTGATAAATGGAGTTTAGGAGTTTAGGAGATTAGGAGTTTAGACAATAGAACAGATTGCACCTCGTCAGTAGAGGCTGATGATTTGCAAGAGTAATGTCTAAACTCCTAATCTCCTAAACTCCTAAACTCCCAATGAAGTGTGGTCCTATTTCGCGTCAATCTCCTTGAGCAACCGGTCGGCATGTCCCCAGCGGTCCATCATGAAGAGGACGAAGCGGATATCGACGCCGATGCAGCGTGCCAGCTGCTTGTCGAAGAAGATGTCGCTGGAGAGGCTGTCCCAGTTGCCGTCGAACGCCAGTCCGATGAGCTCGCCCTTGCCGTTGAACATGGGTGATCCGCTGTTGCCGCCCGTGATGTCATTGTTGGTGAGGAAGCACAGTTGCATCTTGCCCGTCGTCTTGTCGGTGTAGGGTGAGAAATCCTTGGCAGAGAGCAGCTCGTGCATGATGGGCTCGGCCTCGTAGTCGATGATTTCCTTGCCCTTCTTCATCTTGTCCACCAGACTCTCTGCGGTGGTGTAATAGCCCGAAGGATGTCCGTTGAGCAGATACTCGCCCACCTGTCCGTAGCTCAGGCGCATGGTGAAGTTGGCATCGCTGTAGTGGGGCTGGTCTTGCTCCATGCGCACCACGGCATCGCAGAGATAGCGCTCCTGTGTGGCTATCTCGTCACCGCTGGTGCCGATCTTGTCCTGCAGGTCATAGACGATGTCCATGATGTCGGAGCCAAACTGCACACCTGGGTCTTTCTTAAAGCCTTTCTTGTTGATGTACAGTTTCTTGCCTTTCTTCATGAGGGCAGATTTATTCCATAGGTAATCGACATATTTCTTGTAGTCGTTGCCAAACTTGGTGCTGATGGTCTTGTAGAACTTCGGCAGGTATTTGGCGTCCACCTGCTTGGCATAGTTGCCGAGCATGGCGGCGAGAGCCTCGCGCTCCAGAGCCTCATCCCACTCATCGGAATTGTCGGGGAAAATGGCATATTGCTTCTTGGGGTTGTCTTTCGGTCCCTGAATCTCCACCCTGCTGTTGAGTGCCCGTGCGCGGCTGAAGAACTCGTTGTTGCGCCAGAACGACTCGATGAGGTTGTTGAAGGTGTAGACTGCTTCGAAGTTGTTGGCATACAACTGCTTGAGTTTGGGGAAGTCGAGCTTGCCCTTCAGGTATCCGGTGGAGTCCTGCCACTGCCTGATGCGCTCCTCAAAAGCGGCTTTCTGGTTGATGATGCCGATGGAGTCGATGCACTTGTTCATGCCGATGGAGTTCTTCCAGTAGTTGGAGCTCGAAGCATATTTGCTGTCATACTTGATGCGTACGGCCTCGCTGGCACGCATGTGCTTGATCATGACATCCTGTTTCACACCCCTCACCTGGGCGCGCACGGTATTCTCGGCGTCGCGCATCTGCTGGATGCCATAGGAGGAGAGATAGCGCTCGGTGCTGCCCGGATAGCCGATGGTCATGGCAAAGTCGCCGTCCTTATAACCCTGCATCGACACTTGTGCCCAGCGCTTGGGGTGGTAGGGCACGTTGTCCTCGCTGTATGCTGCCGGACCGTTGGTCTTGGGGTCGGCATAGATGCGGAAGACGGAGAAATCGCAGGTTTGGCGGGGCCACATCCAGTTGTCGGTCTCACCACCGAACTTGCCCATTGACTTGGGGATGGTGAAGACGAGGCGCAGGTCGGTGAAGTCCTGGTAGGTGGTGACGTAGTACTTGTTGCCCTCAAAGAAGGGGTCGATGCTGACACGCAGGGTCTTGTCGGCACGTTTCACCGAGTCGGTCAGCGCGCGCTCCAGTGAGTCAATGAGTATTTCCCGCTGCATGCTGTTCATCTTGTCCAACCCTTTGGCAATGAGGCGGTCGGTGATGTCGGCCTGGTCGACCATGAAACTCACGAACATGTCTTTGTTGGGCAGTTCTTCCTCATAACTCTTGGCATAGAAACCGTTGAGCATGTAGTCGTGCTCTACGGTGGAGTGGCTGCGGATAGCCTCAAAACCGCAGTGGTGGTTGGTGAACACGAGTCCGTTGGGCGACACGACCACGCCTGAGCAGTAGCCGCTGAAGTTGACCACGGCGTTTTTCAGCGCATTCTCCCCATAGTAGAGGTCGTTGTAGGTCATGGTGAACCCTTCGTTCTGCATGATCTCATACACTTGTGGAGGCAGGTTGTAGATGGTCCACATGCCTTCGTCTGCCTTGGCTTGGAAAGAGGCGGCCACGCAAGCCAGTAATACAATTGCTTTTTTGAACATATCTTTTGAATTATGAATTAAGCATTTAGGATTAAGAATTGTGATTACCTTGTTCTTCGTTCGGGCGGAATTTATTATTGTAATTTTCAATCGGCGGAGCCGAAATCAATTTTCAATTTTCAATTTTTTTAAAATATTTTCCAACAAAGGGAAGTCCGTTTAAAGGGAGGTCACGCTTGATGACGACAAACAGGAATAGCAGGATGAACAGTGTGTTGACAGCGAGCGATAGCCAAAGAGGCATGCTGCCCCTGACGATGACCATGACTACGAAAGCCATGACAGTAAGTCCTACGTATAAGGCGATATCGCCCAAAGGATATTTGATGGGGTAATAACGCTGCCCTACTACATAGGAGAGCACCATGGAGGTGGCGTATGCGGCAAACCCGCCCCAAGCGCAGGCAACGTATCCATAGCGGGGCACGAAGAAATAGTTGACGGCGAAGAGCACCACGCATCCGATGCCTGAGAAGATGGCTCCCCAGATGGTCTTGTCGATGAGCTTGTACCAGAACGAGAGGTTGAAGTAGATGCCCATCATGATTTCGGCAGCCATGACGATGGGCACCACGCGCAGTCCCACCCAGTAGTCGCTGCCGATGAGGTATTTGATGATGTCTATGTAGGCCACCACGAAGAGGAAGGCAAGCAGCGTGAAGATGATGAAGTATTTCATCGCCGCGGCGTAGTATTCCTTGGAGTCCTTGTCTTTGTCCTTGCCGAAGACAATAGGCTCGTAAGCGTAACGGAAGGCCTGTGTGATCATCGCCATGATCATGGCTATCTTGAAAACGGCGCCGTAGATGGCCAACTGTTCTTTCATGTCCGCATCCTTATAGAGGTAGGGGAACAGGATTTTGTCGGCGGTCTGGTTGAGCACGCCGGCGATGCCGAGGATGAGGATAGGCCAACTGTAAGAGAGCATCCTCTTGAGCAGCTTTGAGTCAAAGCCGTGTCTGAAGCCTCGCAGTTCTTTCCAGAAGAAGAAGGTGATGATGCTTGTGCAGAAGAGGTTGATGAAGAGGGCTGTCTTGGCATCGTGCCCGTCCATTCCGAGGTAGTAAATGCAGTTGAGCGATATGTTCATAAAGATGAACAGCAACTTCA